>UQPP01000038.1 GCA_900543025.1 uncultured Collinsella sp. | reverse complement strand
GGCCCGTGGGTTATACCCTAAGAGCAAACCACCCTTTTTAAGGGTGGTTCTGATTATTGAGGCGGCTGTTCATGAGGAGCATTGCAGGCTGCGGAAACCCGGCACTTGGGGACGTTCCTTTCCTGCCGGCAGCTTGGGACAGTCCTTAAAGGCCGCATCGATCAACTGCGGAAAGCACATCCCAGAATGAGCGTCCAACATGGGGTGCGGTTTCCCTTGAGGCCCTCAATCGGAAAATGCATCCCGGATTATTGTCGAAAAGCGGTCCCTAGTTTCCCAAACGGGCCGCTAACGGAAAGCGCACCCCGCTATTGGGCCCCAAAGCAGGATGCGCTTTCCGTGCTGGCAGTTCCAAGCAGTTCGGGATGGCCCTTTTCGTCTGCTCTCGGCCGGCGTCCGTAAGACTGTCCCCGACGACCACTCATTTAAGTCTGTCCCCAATGAGTCCCCAATGACTAGTAGTAGGCCCACATGGCTTCGACTTCGTTAAGGACCTCTACGCAGCCCCAGCGGCGGGCGCTGCGGCTGGCCGAGTTGGGGTCGTAGACGCCAATCTGGTCGGTGTCGTCAATACCGTAAAGCACAATGTAGTGGCCCACGTTGGTAAAGGCGCCCGGCCGAACGGCGGCGATGACGGGCGCTCCCGAACGCAGCGCCTGAGTCATAGAGTCGCGATCGTTATGGAGCTCCGTTCCGTTAAGTCCCAACTGCCACGCGCCGCTCGTCATAAACGACCATTCGGTTGCACCGGTGGGGGCGTAATTGCCCGCCTCGGAAAGCGCGCACATATCGACGGGGGTCATATCGGTGCGTCCCGTCTTAAAGATATAGACCATGGTGAGGCACGTAGGCCCGCAGGCATTTTGGCGGATGGTGCCGCCGGCGTAAGGCAGCTCAGACCACGCAGGGTCGATCTGATAGATATGGGGCATCGTGCCGGTTTGCCATTGCGAGCGCGGGGTCGAAAAGGCGAAAGAATAACCGGGCGCGACGGGGGCCTTGAGCAGCTTGTCCTCGGCGGTGGGCTCGAGACCGGCCGAGCCGTGGGACATACAGGAGCTCATAAGCACAAAGACCAGACAGGTGAGGATAGAGCACAGTGCGAGGCGAAGTCGACGAGCCGGCAGGGCGGGGGCATTCACGTGCGATGTCGAGCGGTAAGACTTGCCGTCGCGTCCGCCTTGGGGATGCGAAAAGAAGCGGTTGATATGGCTGCCGGGATAACGTACGCCGTTGCGGCGCAGTTGCGGAACCTCGGCCTGACGCTGTCGAGTGCGCGCGCCCAAGCGGCTATCTTGCTGCGCGCTTGTGTCCATGCTCGGACGGCCACTCTGCCGCGTTCTGCTTGTCTGCTGCCGAGACGAAGGCCTGGGTTGCTCTTGAGGACGTTGCGGATTGCCGCTCGTGGCACTTCTGGGCGTCGGCGTGGTACGGCCAGCAAGGCGAACGCTTTGTCGCCGTTGATCACCGTCGTTGTATCCGTATGCCATTCGTACCGCCTTGTCTCATGTATAACCTGTCTATCCTACAAAAAAGATGTGCAACAAATGGGTCTGCGCGTCAAAAGCTCGGTAAACGGTACGAAAGGCGCAAAACACACGGCCTCAAAAACATCTCTCTATGCGTCCGATGAACGTACGCCCGTCGGGCGGGCGGCAGCAATGAGCGGCAAACCGTGCCGTTCGTCCCAAAAACGGCGCCGCTCGTTTTGCAGTTCTGCCTTCGGTCGAGCTACAAGCGGAGCTGCTGCGCCAAGGCCGTATCTTAAAGCCACGAAATAAAAGAGCGCGGCAAAACAGACCGCGCAAGGGGTGACGTCAAGGGGCGTCAAAAAGGAAAGGAGGGGAACAATGGCGGACAAGAACGCAGAAGTTGCAGTCGAGGATAACGGCGGTATGAAGAAAACGCTTTCGCTCTGGAACTTCTTCACCATCGGTTTCGGTGCCATCATCGGCACCGGTTGGGTTCTGCAGGTCGGCGACTGGATGGTCGTGGGCGGCGGTCCCGTTCCCGCTATGATCGCATTCCTCTTGGGTGCAATCTTCCTCGTGCCCGTCGGAGCTGTTTTCGGTGAGCTCACGGCTGCTATTCCCATCTCGGGCGGCATCGTCGAGTATGTCGATCGTAGCTTTGGCCGTACGCTGAGCTACATCACCGGATGGCTTTTGGCTCTGGGCAACGGCATCCTGTGCCCGTGGGAGGCCATCGCCATTTCGACCCTCGTGTCCGAGATGTTCGGCAGCCTGCCCGGTCTTGAGTGGCTGCGCGCCGTCAAGCTCTACACCATCCTGGGCGCCGACGTTTACCTGTTCCCGACGCTGATCGCGCTCGGCTTTGCAGTCTACGTCATCTTCCTCAACTTCCGCGGTGCCAGCTCGGCCGCCAAGCTCCAGGCCTTCCTGACCAAGGCCCTGCTCTGCGGCATGCTGCTCGCCATGGGCGTCTCGCTGTTCACCGGCTCGCCGGACAACGCCATGCCCGTGTTCTCCCAGGTCGCCGGTGCTGGCGGCGGCAAGGCCGCTACCGAGAGCACCAGCCTGTTCGCCGGCATCGTGTCGGTCCTGGTTCTGACCCCGTTTTTCTACGCCGGTTTCGACACCATTCCTCAGCAGGCTGAGGAAGCAGCCGAGGGTCTCAACTGGAACAAGTTCGGCAAGATCATCTCCCTGGCCCTGCTGGCCGCCGGCGGCTTCTACATGGTCTGCATCTACTCGTTCGGCACCATCCTCGACTGGCATGAGTTTGTTAAGAGCCCGGTTCCCGCGCTTGCCTGCCTCAAGGGCATCAACATGCTCCTGTACCTGGCCATGCTCGTCATCGCCACGCTTGGACCCATGGGCCCGATGAACTCTTTCTACGGCGCCACGAGCCGCATCATGCTCGCCATGGGCCGCAAGGGCCAGCTGCCCGAGAAGTTCGCCGAGGTCGACCCCAAGTCCGGCGCTCCCAAGCTTGCCTGCGTCGTTCTGGGCGTCATCACCGTCGTCGGACCGTTTTTGGGCAAGAACATGCTCATCCCCCTGACCAACGTGTCGGCTCTCGCCTTCATCTTCTCCTGTGGCATGGTCGCCCTCGCTTGCCTGCGCATGCGCTTCACCGAGCCCGACCTGCCTCGTCCCTACGAGGTGCCCGGCGGCAAGTTTGGCATCGGCCTCGCTATCGCTGCCTGCGCCATCATCATCGGCCTGCTTGTGATTCCGTTCTCTCCCGCCTCCCTCAACATGGTGGAGTGGAGCATCGTGATCGGCTGGTTGGCTATTGGCCTGGCCCTCATGGCTTTCACCAATTCCCGCAAAAAGTAACGCCGAGCCGGGGCGGATCAGGTGCGCGGGACCCTCTCTTCCGCGCACCGAACCCGGCACCACTTGGGTAGCTTTGTGAGGCCTTAACCCAACACGGTCTCGCCCACTATATGGATCCATAAGGAGGAACCATGTCCACTAAGTATGCAATCGTTGGCGGAAAGCTCATCGACGGTACCGGTGCCGAGCCGGTCGAGAACTCCCTCGTTCTCGTCGACGACAACGGCAAGATCGAGTACGCCGGCGCCATGCAGGACCTTCCCGAGGGCGTTGAGGTCATCGACGCCGCCGGCAAGACCGTCCTTCCCGGCCTGATCGACACCCACCTGCACTTCTCGGGCAACCTGACCGACGATGACACCGATTGGGTCATGCAGCCGCTCCTCGAGAAGCAGGCCGTCGCCGTCAAGCAGGCCTACGACTGCCTCACCCACGGCCTCACCACCGTCTGCGAGATCGGCCGCTTTGGTATCCAGATCCGTGACTGCATCGACAAGGGCGTCTTCAAGGGCCCGCGCGTTCTGGCCACCGGCCTTGGCTTCTGCCGCGTTGCCGGCCACGGCGACTCCCACCACTGCAGCCAGGAGCTCAACAAGGAATCGCACCCCTGGGGCGATCAGGTCGACGGTCCTTGGGATCTGCGCAAGGCCGTCCGTCGTCGCCTGCGCGAGAACCCCGATGCCATCAAGATCTGGGCTACCGGTGGCGGCATCTGGCGCTGGGACTCCGGCCGCGACCAGCACTACTGCTCCGAGGAGATTCAGGCCGTGGTCGAAGAGGCCAAGATGGTCGGCATCCCCGTGTGGAGCCACTGCTACAACAACCACGCCGCTGCCTACGATTCCGTTCGCTTTGGCTGCGAGCAGCTGATTCACGGCTTCGATATCGATGAGCGCACCATGGACCTCATGGCCGAGCAGGGCACCTTCTTCACCCCGACGATCGCCTTCCTGCCCACCTGGTACGCCACCTATCCGCCCGTCTACGTCCCCGAGCTGCACGACAAGTACGAGGGCACCTTGGTCGAGAAGGAGCTGCAGCGCAACTACGACTGCCTGCGCGAGGCCAAGAAGCGCGGCGTCGTCATGACGATCGGCTCCGACTCCTTCTCCTTCGTCACCCCGTACGGCACCTGCTCCATCGAGGAGATGTACGAGTTCGTCGACAAGATCGGCTTCACCCCGGTCGAGACCATCACCTGTGCCACCCTCAACGGTGCCAAGATGTGCCACATCGAGGACGAGACCGGTTCCATCGAGGCCGGCAAGTGCGCCGACCTGCTGGTCGTCAACGGTGACGTCGCCGCCGACATCCACGTGCTCAACACCGACAACATGGACGTCATCATGAAGGACGGCTGGATTGTCGAGGGCGGCACCTTCGGCGAGGCAAACAAGTACAGCGCCTAAGCTACCGTTCATCGATGGCTTGATGTAAAACACAGTATTTGATTGCATAATGCAATGGAGAGGGTCGCTTGCGGCCCTCTTTATTGCTATGGGGTGCGTCAGTAAGAAGGAGATGACGGTGGATCTCAATAGGCTGATTCTGGGCAAGAGCTACAACTCTACCAAGGTCTTTCGTACCGCTCAGCATGTGGTTCAAGCCATCTTGCTCGGTATCGTCGTTCCGCTGCTTATCCTGCTGCTCATCTGGGATCTAACCGATAATCCCAATCCCGTTCCGGCCGTTGTCGTCATTGCCGGCTTGGTCATGCTGTGCTTCTTCTTCTCGTACGTCTTTGTCGTTCCCGACGACCTCACATCGAGCGCTACCGACCGCACGCTCGCCATCGCGTCGAAAATATTCGCCTACACGTCGCGCGGCCTTACGCCCGAAGCTGCCCTGGGCGCCTCTAAGATCATCCTGTCCGAAACTATCGCCTCTGCCATCTGCTTTACCGACGGCAAGCAGGTGTTGGCAAGCTGGGGCGAGGACTCGGCAAAATGCCCCGCGGGCACCCCGGTGGTGCTGCGGACTACGCTCAACGTGATCAACAGCGGTGAGCAAAGCGTGTTCTCGCGCGATGCCTCGACCGAGACGGGTGGCTACTTTCCGCGCCTGCGCGCCGGTATTGTCGCACCGCTTACCGTGCGCGGGCATTGCGTGGGCACGCTCGAGCTGTATTATCCCCGTCTGAGCAGCATCGATATGCGCCAGACGGCGCTTGCCTCGGGCTTTGCCGACCTCATTTCCACGCAGCTTGCGAGCTTTGAGCTCGAGCGCCAGGACGAGCTTACGGCCCGTGTGGAGCTGCGCGCCTTGCAATCGCAGGTCGATCCTCATTTTCTATTCAATACCATTAGCACGATCGTGTCGCTCGTGCGAACCGAGCCCGACAAGGCGCGATCGCTGCTGATCGACTTCTCCAACTACTATCGTCAGACGCTTTCTGATTCCGATACGCTCACCACGCTCGAGCACGAGGTGGAACAGGGTACTCGCTATATCAATCTTATGCAGGCTCGTTATGGTGACGGCCGTCTGCGCGTCTCGGTCGATATCGACTTTGAGGTGCGCGATTGCATGGTGCCGCCGTTTATCTTGCAGCCGTTGCTCGAAAACTGCATCAAGCACGCGCAGCGCGAGACCGAGCCGCTTTCTATTCATGTTAGGGCTTTCGAGACCGATGACGGTTTGGAGATCATCGTCGAAGACGATGGCATCGGTATGAGCGAAGAGGTCTGCGCGCATCTGTTTGAGCAACATCGCCGAGAGGAGCCCGAGAGCATTACCGCTGACGGCTCCGTCAAGCGAGGTTGCGGCCTGGCGCTCTTCAACGTGCTTCAGCGCATCCATTTCTTTTACGGAGAAGATTCCGGCATGCGCGTGAAGTCCCAGGAGGGCGTGGGAACGCAGGTCATCGTCGAGCTGAACGGCGAGCCGCATGAGCCCGCGCCGTTGACGGCGTAGCACGCGGTTGGATTGAGAGAAAAAGAGGGGAAGCACATATGTCCGAAGGCTGGAACATCTTGGTGGTTGATGACGAGCCTCCCATTAGGGCTGAGCTACGCTATCTGTTGGAAAAGGATGCGCGTGTGGGTCAGATTGCCGAGGCGGGCAATGTCACCGAAGCCGTGGAGTCGATTCTGTCGAACAAGCCCGACGTGCTGTTTTTAGACATTACCATGCCCGGTCGCTCGGGAATTGAGCTTGCCGAGACGCTGCAGAACCTAAAGACGCCGCCGGTCGTGGTGTTTGTGACGGCGTTTGCCGAGTTTGCCGCCGATGCGTATAACCTCGATGCTGTCGACTATGTCGTCAAGCCGGTCGAGGACGCACGCCTGTCAAAGGCACTCGACAAGATCGAGACAGCCTTGGGTGCCCGTCGTGTTATCCACGCTCCGCGCCAGCCTTTGCGTCTGACGGTGGACCGCGGGGGCAAAAAGGTGTTCATTCCCGCCGCAGACGTCTGCTACTTTGAGGCGCGTGCCGATTTTTGCAATGCCATCTGCGCCGAGGGAACGTACCTGATCAATGAGTCGATCTCTTCGCTCGAGCGTCGCTTGGTCTCCGAGGGCTTTATTCGCGTTCATCGCAGCTATCTGGTCAATTTGGAAGACGTGCACAATATCGAGATCGGTTCCACGGGTCTTATGGAGCTCAGGCTCGATCGCGTAACCTCGACGGTGCCCGTGTCCCGCCGTCGCGCTGCCGAGGTTAAAGCACACTTGGGGCTTGCGTAGACGGTCTGCGTGCCGTCGTTTACCATCGCAGGTTTGGCATGGGCGCGCGGTGGGCATAATGGGTGGCATCGAATGAAATCGAAAGGATCATTATGCCCGCGCTTATCACCCATCATCTGTTTGGCGAGGAAAGCATCGACCGTCTTCCGCAGGGCGTCATCACGTCCGATGAAGAGCGCATTGCCTTTATCTTGGGCAACCAAGGCCCCGACCCGTTTTTCTTTCACATTCTGACACCGCGTGTTTCCGACTGCACGCTGCTGGCGCAGGTCATGCATCGGTCGCGCATGTCTCGCCAGTTCGCGTGCCTGCGCGACGGCGTGTCGCATCTGCTGCCGCGCGACGCCAGCTTGGGTCGTGCCTTTGCGCTGGGCCTGCTGTCTCATTACGTGCTCGACCGCAACGCCCATCCTTTTGTCTATGAGCAGCAGTTTGGCATCGTGGAGTCCGATTCAGAGCTTGAGAATTCGAGCAGTCAGGTCCATGCCGTGATCGAGAGCGATCTGGATGTGCTGATGCTGCAGCTTAAACGCGATGGCGCTACGGTCGACGATTACCCGCCGGCGGGCGAGATCGTCACCACCGATCGCATCAATCGCGTGGCCGGCGTGCTGATGAGCTATGTTGCCGGACGCGTGTACGGCATTGACATTCCGGCGGGGGAGTACGGTGCTGCCGTTGCCAATATGCAGCGACTTTACCGCGCGATTGAGCCGGCCGGCTCCGCAAAGACGCGCGCGATCTCGCTGGTTGAGGGCTTGGTGCACGACTACTCGCTGCTCGACGGCCTTGCCCATCGCGTGACGACGGAGCTGCCCGAGCGCACCGGTAACCTGGGCCATCTGACATGGAAGAATCCCTTTACCGACGAGGTCTCGAACGAGAGTTTCCCCGAGGTCTTTGATCGCGCGCTGGTCGATTACGAGTGCACGGTCGCACGTTTTATCGAGACCGGTGACATGGATGCCGTGACCGGCCACATCAACTACAGCGGTCGCGTGCTCGAAGCCGATGAGGAGTTCGACCGCGAGGAATAGGGCCTGTGCGTGCCCCTTTGCCGAATCCTTACCGGTGCTTCTGGACAATTGGGGTACGATGAACTAACTGCATATCGGGCGAATACGAAGGGTCCCTGTCCATGAAATACACCAAGCTCGAGCGTAACTGGGTTATGTATGATGTGGGCAATTCGGCCCTTGTGCTGCTCAATACCTCGGTGGTGCCCATTTACTTTAACGCCATCAATACCGGCGCTTCCTCGGCCGACCTGGTGGTCGCCTGGGGCAATGCGCAGACGATCGCCTCGCTGGTCATCGCCATGCTCATGCCCATTCTGGGCGCGCTTGCCGACTACGCTGGCAACAAGATCAAGTTCTTCTTGGGCTTCTTCCTCACGGGCCTGGTGCTTTGCCTGGCGCAGGCTATCCCAATGTCCGCCATGGCATTTTTGACCGTGTACGTGCTGTGCACCATCGGCCTTAACTCTTCTATGACGTTCTACGACGCCATGCTGCCCGACATTACCACCGACGAGCGCATGGACGCCGTGTCCAGCTCGGGTTATGCCTGGGGCTACATCGGTTCCACCGTGCCGTTCGTCATCTGCCTGGCGCTCATCATGGGTGGCCCCGCTCTTGGCGTCCCTACCATGCTGGCAACGCGTCTGTCGTTTATCATCACTGGTGCCTGGTGGCTCATCTTTACCCTGCCGCTCATTCGCACCTATAAGCAAAAGTACGGTCGCGAGCGCGGTCCCGAGGACACCATCGGCCACATCGTGGGTGGTGTGTTCTCCGAGGTCGGACACACCATGCGCGAGATCGCCCACAACAAGACCGTGCTGGTCTACATGATCGCGTTCTTCTTCTATATCGACGGTGTGCATACGGTCATTTCCATGGCTACCAGCTACGGCTCGGCCTTGGGCATCGATTCGACGCAGCTGGTGCTGGCGCTGCTCGTTACGCAGTTCGTGGCCTTTCCGTCCGCCATCATCTACGGCAAGCTCGCCGGACGCGTGGGCACGCTCAACATGATCCTGGTGGCGGTCGCCGCCTACATGGGCATTGTGCTGTTCGCCGCGTTCTTCCTAAAGACCGCCTTTGAATTTTGGGTGCTTGCCATTATGGTCGGCCTGTTCCAGGGCGGCGTGCAGGCGCTCAGCCGTAGCTACTTTGGCCGCATTATCCCCAAGGAAAAGTCCAACGAGTACTACGGCTTCTTTGACATCTTTGGTCGTTATGCAAGCGTTATGGGCACCTTCCTGGTGTCGGTCGTCACCTCGCTGACCGGCAACCCGTCGCTGGGCGTCCTTTCCATTGGTGTGCTGCTGGTCGTTGGCTTTATGCTGCTGGTCCGCCTGTCCCGCATGACTCGGGCGGCAGAGCATGCCGCATAGGAGCGAGCGGATATTGTGCCTGTCCACGGTACTCTTTTGGGGTTATCCGCAATAAACATTGCGACTTGCGAGCAATGATTTGCCCAAGTGGGTATGATGGAATCAGCTAGGTCGCGGGGCGTCGCCTGTGTTTGGCGGCGTCCCGTTTTTGTGTTGCAGGGAGGGTAAGGCATGAACGCCACAGTCGTGATTCCAACGTATTGGGCGGGCGATGACGCTTGCGCAAACGCCCCTGGCACCTATGATCATTCGACGCGACTCAACGCCGACAATCCCGAACTCGACCGCTGTCTGGCCTCGCTTGAGCAGGTACGTGACATCCCGCGCATCATCCTTTTGGTGGTCTGTCCCGTTTCTGCCACAGCCGATGTGTCGCTGCGCGTGCGCGAGATTGTCGACGCGCATCCCACGCTCAAGGTCACCGTTGTCACCAACACCCAGGCCTCGCGCATCGCAGACCGGGTTGCTCAGATTGCGCCCAAGGGTTCGGGCGAGTGCGTGAGCCTGCGAGGCTACGGTGCCATCCGCAACATGGGGCTAGCCTGTGCCGCTGTGCTGGGTCATGACGCGGTTGTCTTTTTGGATGACGATGAGACTGTCATCGACGCCGACTTTATGAAGCGCGCGACCTATGCGTTGGGGCAGCAGACGCGTCAGGGCTTGCCGATCTTGGTCAAGAGCGGCTATTTCTACGATCGCGACGGCTCGCCGCTGGCTCCCACGGACAAGGCGGGCATCTGCCATCGTTGGTGGACCAAGCGCATCGAGTTCAACCGTTGGATGAAAAAGGCGCTCTCGGGCACCCGCATCTCGCGCTCCAACTACGTGTGCGGCGGCCTGATGGCCCTGCACGCCCGCGCCTTTACGCGTGTGGCCTTTGACCCGTTTATCACCCGCGGCGAGGACTTGGATTACCTCTTTAACATGCGCATGTTTGGCTACGACGTGTGGTTCGATAACGAGTGGACCGTGCGCCATCTGCCTCCGGAGTCCGAAAAGCGCTCACCGCGCTTTATGCAGGATGTGTACCGTTGGTACTACGAGCGTGCCAAGCTGACGTTTGCCGCGCACCAGCAGGAGCTCGTTCCCGTCACGGCCGCGTCGCTCATGCCCTATCCGGGCCCGTGGATTTCGCGCGAGCTCGACGACCGCGTGCGCAAAACCGCCATGGTCCGCAGCATGTTTACCCGCGAGCACGAGGGATACCTGCGCATTTGGCGTCACGGTATTGACGAGGCCAAGACCTACGCGCGCCAAAACGCCGCAAGCTACCTGCGTTTCCAGAGCTTCTGGCCCAAGATCATGGACGGGCTCTGGCACGACGCACAACTGACCAGCATCCTGGAGGGGACTGAATGATCGACCGCCGCGCCCAGCGCGATAATTCAATATCAATCTTTCGCGTGATCGCCGTTGTCTGCGCCATTTGCGTGCTGGTGTACTTTATTTTTGCCCTGGCGACTGGAATCGAGCCGATCGCGACCGTGGTCGCCTGCGCACTGCTGTGCATCTTTCTGTGCATTTTTATCTATTTGACGCTCAATCCCGATTCGGTGCGTTCGCAGTACACCGAAGAGACGCTTTCGGTGGCCTCTGCCATGCTCGAGGACATCAAAGGCGGTCTGACGCAGGAGTCGGCGCGTCTGGTGTGCCAGCGCATTTTGCCCGAGACGCGTGCCATGACGGTTGCCATCACCGACGAGAGCAACGTGCTGGCCTGCGCGGGCGAGTTTGAGGAAAAGCTGCTGCCCGATTCGCCCATCCACACACTTGCCACGCGCTACGTCATCGAGCACGGTATCGTCCAGTCGTTCAACCGTGTGGTGGACGTGGTGGGTTCGGATGGCTCGCACAACCATGTTCCCGCCGGTATCATCGCTCCTATCAAGGTGGGTGACCGCACCGTCGGCACGCTCAAGTTCTACTACAAGACCCCGCGTGCCGTCGACCGCACTCAGTACGCGCTTGCCTCGGGTTTTGCCGAGATCCTGTCCACGCAGCTCGCCATCCACGAGCTCGAGGTGCAAAAGGAGCTCACGGCCCGTGCCGAGGTGCGTGCCCTGCAGGCGCAGATCAACCCGCACTTCCTGTTCAACACGCTCAACACCATCGCGTCGTTTACGCGTACCGATCCGCTGCGCGCCCGCGAGCTGCTGCGCGAGTTCTCCTCGTTCTATCGCGCCACGCTCGACAATTCGGGCTCGCTCATTCCCGTGTCGCGCGAGGTCGCGCAGACCAAGCGCTACCTGACGTTTGAGAAGGCGCGCTTTGGCGAGGATCGCGTGCTGGCGACCTTCGACGTGTCCGAGGACGTCGAGGACACGCTGGTGCCGGCATTTGTAATCCAGCCAATCGTCGAGAATGCCGTGCGCCATGGTATGGGCGACGACGATGCACTGAGGATCGACGTGTCGGTCCACAGGGATGGCGAAGATGCGATTTTGATTGTGGTCGCCGATAACGGCGTGGGCATGGACGAAGGCACCGCTGCCAGACTGTTTGACGAACGCTCCGCCCGTCCCGACGCCAGCTCCCCGCAGGGCGGCGGCGCCGGTGTGGCCATGCACAATATTTCGGAGCGCATCCATCGCTTTTATGGACCGCACTCTTATACACGCGTCGAATCGGCCCCGGGCAAGGGCGCTAAAGTGCTCCTGCATCTCGATTTGTCGGAGAGCATCTTCGACATTCAAGAGTAGAATGATAGGTTACGGGTTTAACGCTAGTTGGCGGATGCCCGACGTAGTTAGTTGACGAAAGGTTTTATCCCTATGCTGCGTGCGATGATTGTGGATGATGAGGCCCCGGCCCGTTCGGAACTTCGCTTCTTGCTCGAGCAGACGGGCAAGATCGGCACGATCACAGAAGCGTCGAGCGTTCGCTCCGCTATCGAGATGCTTATGGAGAGCCGCGTCGATGTTGTGTTCCTCGATATCTCGATGCCTGGCGCTTCGGGTCTGCAACTTGCCGAGGCACTGCATAAGCTCAAGAATCCGCCGGCGATCGTATTCGTAACCGCGTACAGCGATCATGCGGTCGAGGCGTTTGATGTGGATGCCGTCGACTATCTGATGAAGCCGGTCGAGGAGGCTCGCCTGGATCGAGCGATCGATAAGGTTATGCAACGCGCCAAGCCTGTCACGGACAGCAAGGTGACCATCGAGCGCATCCCGGTGGAAAAGGGCGGCCGCAAGGTCCTCATCCCCGTGGACGACATTCGCTTTATTATGGCCAAGGACGATTACTCCTGTATTTATACGGTCGATGACCGCTTTTTGTCCACGACCTCGCTGGCACAGTTCGAGGCCAAGCTCTGCGACTTTGGCTTCTTCCGCGTTCACCGCCGCTATATCGTCAACTTGGCGTGTGTCACCGACGTCGAGACGGTTCCCTCGGGCGCTATCCAGCTGGGCATTACGGGCGTCGACGAACGCGTACCGGTTTCGCGCCGTCGCGTCGTGCCACTCAAAAAGGCCCTGAGCCTCTAGTACACTGGCCCCGCAGCCCTGTAGACCAAAATCGTCTGCGGAGCCGTGGGGCTTTTTGCATGAATGCACCAAATCGTTTTGCGGAAGGGATCCCATGAACAGTGCAAGCGCCAAGCGTATCGACATTATCTCGGACACCCACGGCTATCTTTCGCCTGCGCTCTTGGACGAGCTTAAGGGTGCGGATCTGATTATCCACGCCGGTGACCTTACGTCGGAGATGGACTACGAGCACCTGCGCACCATCGCCCCCGTGCGAGCGGTGCTGGGTAATAACGACTACTACCGCGACTACGGCCCCGATGTGGACCGCTTGGCGCTCTTTACCTACGAAGGCCTCAAGTTCGCCGTAGCCCACTACCGTGAAGACCTCCCGGTGGGATCCGTGGACGTAGCTATCAACGGTCACACCCACGTAACCAAAGAAGCCCAAGTGGGTCGCTGCCTGGTCCTCAACCCAGGCAGTGCCAGCTATCCAAGAGGCACCCGAGGCCCCACCATGGCCAGAATGCTTGTCAAGGACGGCAAGATTCTGAGCATCAAATTTATTGACCTAGAGTAGGTGCAACAAAAACGGGGGATGCAGATCGCATCTCCCGTTTTTCTTTGAGCCAAAGGCCGAAGTTCAACAACAATCTTAGACAACCCCGCCGAGGAGAACGGGGACCTCGAGCCGCGGAAGCGGCGAGGAACAAAGTCTTTGAAGCAAGTGACGGCAGGGAGGGTCTCCGGGGCCGGCTGGCGCGGGTTGAGTTTGTCGCGAGTTCCGCACGCAAAGGAAAGCACTTAATGTGCTTTCCGTCTTGCGCAGGACTGTAGAGCAGCAAACTCAACCCGCGCCAGCCGGCCCCGGAGACCCTCCCGGAGGGACCGAAAAACTTTTTCAAAAAAGTTGTTGCGCGGCGGACAGACTTCTGTGTATACTAATCCCCGCAGCGCACGCGAGCGGAAACAAACGCGAACGACTGCCTGGGGAGTTAGCTCAGTTTGGTTAGAGCGCCGGCCTGTCACGTCGGAGGTCGCGGGTTCGAGCCCCGTACTTCCCGCCAACGCAATTAAAGCCACGTCTTCGGACGTGGCTTTTTGCGTTTAATAGGCCCTCGATCTTATATGCCTCTTTATCCAAATCACCGCATTTGCAACGAGCGAGCCGGCCTCTACTGATATATGTGTTCAAACAGGGGGTTTGTTGCGCAACATCTGTTCAATGAAGCAGGGGGTTCGGTTATACTAAATTGCACTTTAGGCCGTACCTGATTCAGCTAGTCTTCAAGTGCGGCATTCAGTGAACACCCATTTTATAATTTGGTTGTTCAGGCGGTCATTTGGCGTCTCGACACAAGCTCGGCCCCGGAGCTCGTTCGAGCTGTTCGTATTCCTTGAAAGGGGAAACATGGACATATCGAGGAAGACTGATTATGCCCTTCGCATGCTTGCGATGCTTGCCGAGGAGCCGGAGCGGTTGCTTTCTGTTCGCACTGCTGCCGAAGAGGTCAATGTTCCGTATTCGTTTGCCCGTTCGATTCAGCACGGCTTGGTTCAGGCCGGCATTGTGGAGAGCCTGCGTGGTGTTCATGGCGGCATGCGCCTTAAGGTGAGCCCCGACGATGTCACGATCCGTCAGGTCGTAGAGGCCGTTCAGGGCCCCATGGTTATGAATGATTGCACCGCGCCCGATGGCGACTGTGCGCGCATGGGCACGTGCTGCTATCATCCCCTGTGGGCCGGAGCCCAGGCGCTGATGCGCGACTATCTCGATTCCGTTTCGCTCGGCGATATCGTCGCCCATCGCCAGTTTCCGGCTGTCGATCCCAAGTTCGCCGACCGCGATGCGTTTCCCGAGTACGCCGCTTGCGCGTATGCTTGCCGGGAGGAATAGCGCCGCATAAGGAGCATTGTCATGATTCAGGACCCCTTTCGTTCGATGATTCGTTCGGAAGGGGTCCTGCGTTATCGCGACCTTCCGTGGCGCCGCACGCGCGACCCGTATATCATCTGGCTTTCCGAGGTCATGCTGCAGCAGACGCAGGTGCCGCGCGTGGAGGCGCGCATGCCGGCGTGGCTCGATCGCTTTCCGACTGTCCGGGCGCTTGCTCAGGCCGCCCCTTCCGATGTCTTGGATGCGTGGCAGGGGATGGGCTACAATCGCCGCGCCCTGGCGCTTCACAGGGCTGCACAGTGCGTTGTGGAGGACTGGGATGGGGAGTTTCCGCGTGAGATGCACGATCTGGTCGCGTTGCCCGGCATTGGCCCGGCAACGGCGCAGGGCATCCGTTCGTTTGCATTCGATCTTCCGGGCGTGTATCTGGAGACCAACGTGCGCACGGTCTTTTTGCATCATTTCTTTCCCGATGTGCCGGCCGTTCCCGATCGCGTGCTGGTGCCGCTGATTCAAGCTGCCTGTCCGGCGGCCCCCGGTGCGGTGGCGGATGAGATTGCGCCCTTTGCCGTGCCTCAAGACGATGCCGACACGCCGCGCGCGTGGTATTACGCGTTGCTGGATTACGGCGCGTATCTTAAAAAGACGCTGCCCAATCCGTCCAGGCGCTCGGCGAGCTATAGTCGTCAATCCAAGTTTGAGGGCTCGCGCCGTCAAAAGCGCGCCCATATTGTGCGCATGCTGCTGGCTGCGCGCGATGGGCGGCCGGCGGGCATCACACTCGCCGAGGCCGTGGCGGGTGTCAACGAAATGGAGGCGGCAGCAGGCCGCGAGCCGGTCGAGCGCGATCTTGTCGCAGGCATTTTGACCGACTTGGAGCGTGAGGGCTTTTGCCGCGTGGAGGGTGACCGCTGGCTAAGCGTGTAGCCCACCCGAATCTGAAAAACAGGATTGTAAGGTTTAGATTCTCGGCATGAGGGCATCCTAAAGACAAGGCCGCTCAAAGCCTATGGGCGGCATGTGTTGAAGGGAAGTACACCTATGGATTTTGAGAACTCTCAGACCAAGAAGAACCTCGAGACTGCTTTTGCCGGTGAGTCCCAGGCACACACCAAGTATCGCTACTATGCATCCAAGGCCAAAAAGGACGGCTACGTTCAGATCTCGAATATCTTTGCCGAGACGGCGGGCAACGAGTCCGAGCATGCCAAGCTGTGGTTTAAGTATCTGCACGATGGCGCCGTTCCGGGCACTCTGGACAACCTGCGCGACGCCGCCGCGGGCGAGAACTACGAGTGGACCACGATGTATGACGAGTTTGCCAAGACCGCCGAGGAGGAGGGCTTTGCCGAGATCGCCGAGAAGTTCCGTGGTGTCGCCGCTGTCGAGAAGGCCCACGAGGAGCGCTACAACAAGCTCGTCGAGCGCATTGAATCGGGCGAGGTGTTTGAGCGCGAGGGCGTAAAGGTGTGGAAGTGTCTGAACTGCGGGCACCTGCATGTTGGTGCCGAGGCGCCCGAGGTGTGCCCGGTGTGCAACCACCCGAAGGCGTACTTTGAGGAGCAGGTGGTGAACTGTCTCTTATACACATCTCCGAGCCCACGAGACTCCTGAGCATCTCGTA
>UQPP01000037.1 GCA_900543025.1 uncultured Collinsella sp. | reverse complement strand
TTATTCCCACTCGATGGTCGCGGGCGGCTTGGACGTAATGTCGTAGCACACGCGGTTGGCGCCGGGGACCTCGGCAACGATGCGGCCGGAGATGCGGGCCAGCACGTCGTAGGGCAGCTTGGCCCAGTCGGCGGTCATGGCATCGCTGGACTCGACGGCGCGCAGGATGATCGGGCGCTGATACGTGCGCTCGTCGCCCATAACGCCCACAGACTTAATGTCGGGCAGAACCGCGAAATACTGCCAGCAGCTGTGCTCGGAGTTGCGCTCGCCGGTCTGCTCAAACAGACGCTGGTTGTAGGCGTCGAGCTCCTCGCGCACGATGGCGTCGGCGTTCTTGAGGATCTCGAGCTTCTCCTTGTCGACCGCGCCGATGATGCGGATGGCCAGACCCGGGCCCGGGAAAGGCTGACGGAACACGATGTGACCCGGCAGGCCAAGCGCCAGACCAAGTGCACGGACCTCGTCCTTAAAGAAGTGGTCGAGCGGCTCAATGAGGTCGAAGTGCACGCCCTCGGGGAACGGGATCAGGTTGTGATGGCTCTTGATGGTGGCCGTCTTGCCGCCCGTCTTGCGAGCGCCGGACTCGATGATGTCGGGGTAGATGGTGCCCTGAGCCAGGTACTTGACCGGCTTGCCATCGGTCTCGAGCTGCTGAGCAACCGCGAAGAACTCTTTCCAGAACTGCGTACCGATGATGCGGCGCTTCTCCTCGGGCTCGGTCACGCCGGCCAGAAGCTCGGCATAGCGGTCCTCGGCGTGGACGTGGATAAAGTCGACGTCAAACTGCTTGGTGAAGACCTCCTCCACCTGCTCGGGCTCGCCCTTGCGCAGCAGGCCGTGGTTGATGAACACGCAGGTCATCTGCTTGCCTACGGCGCGGGCGCCCAGCGCAGCCACGACGGAGGAGTCGACGCCGCCGGACAGGGCCAGAATCACACGGTCGTTGCCGACCTTCTCGCGGAACTCGGCCGTCATGGTCTCGACCAGGTTGTCCATGCTCCAGTTGGGCTCCAGGCCGCAGATCTCAAACAGGAAGTTGCTCAGCAGCTGCTGACCATACTCGGAGTGCTTGACCTCGGGGTGGAACTGCGTGGTGAAAATCTTGCGCTCGACGCACTCCATGGCAGCAACCGGGCACACGTCAGTGCTGGCGGTAACGGTAAAGCCCTCGGGCACCTCGGAAACGGCGTCGCGGTGGCTCATCCACACGGTCTGCTCCATGGGCGTGGAGTTAAAGAGCTTTGCGCCAGCCGTGCGCGTGATGGTGGCGCGGCCGTACTCGCCCACCTCGGAGTGGCCGACCTTACCGCCGAGCGTCACGGCCGTGATCTGGTGGCCGTAGCAAAAGCCCAGGACGGGAAGGCCCAGGTCAAAGATGGCGGGGTCGATGGACGGAGCGTCCTCGGCATACACGGAAGCCGGGCCGCCGGAAAGGATGAGCGCAGAGGCGTTCATCTCGCGAATCTCGTCGGCCGAGATGTCACAGGGGACAATCTCGGAATACACGTTGAGGTCGCGGACGCGACGGGCAATGAGCTGACCGTACTGCGCACCAAAGTCGAGTACGAGGACCTTTGCGGAAGCCTTTTGATCCATGGTTTCCCCCTCTTGTTGGCGGGGAGCCGGTGCCCACCCGCATGAATGAACGAAAATAACTTCCATAGTGTACACGTTATATGGGGTTTCTCGTCCCTCGCAGCCATCAGCGCACGGCAAACGCACGACCTGGGCCCCTATTTGACGGCAATTGAAGTGTTACCAGACGTTGCAGATGATGTAATACGTTTGAACATTGGACGCCCTGTGCCACAATACTGCCGAACGACTCCGCCTCTGCGGCGGCAAATACGATAGGAATACCAGCATGAAGCGCATCCTTCTCATCGCCACGGGCGGCACCATCGCATCGACCGAGGACGGCAACGGCCTCTCCCCCGCCCTGACCGGTGAGGAGCTCGCCCAGAGCGTCCCCGAGATCTCGGGCCTCTGCGAGCTCGACGTCGTGCAGCCCATGAACATCGACAGCACCAATATGCGCCCGAGCGACTGGATGCGCATCCGCGATGTCATCGTCGAAGGCTATGCCGATCACGACGGCTTTGTGGTCCTGCACGGCACCGACACCATGAGCTACACCGCGGCGGCGCTTTCCTATCTGATTCAGGACAGCCCCAAGCCCATCGTGCTCACCGGCTCGCAAAAGCCCATGGGCAACCCCTTTACCGATGCCAAGCTCAACCTGTACCAGAGTCTGCTCTATGCACTCGACGAGCATTCGCACGATGTTTCGATCGTGTTTGGCGGCGTCGCCATTGCCGGCACACGAGCCCGCAAGCAGCGCACCATGAGCTTTAACGCGTTCATTAGCGTCAACTATCCGCCCATCGCCTATATCCGCAACGACCGCATCGTGCGCAACGGGCTCCACGGCACGCATCAGGGCGAAAACCCGGTGCGTTTCTACGACAGCATCGACCCGCGCGTATTTGTACTCAAGCTTACGCCCGGCGTGAACCCGGGTATCCTGGACGCCCTTGCCGATAGCTACGACGCCGTGATTCTGGAGACCTTTGGCATTGGCGGTATCCCCGAATTTGGCGAGTCCGGCGAGTCATTCCAAGAGGCAATTTTCCGCTGGGTCGATTCGGGCCGCACCGTCGTTATGACCACGCAGGTCCCCGAAGAGGGCCTCGATCTGGGCGTTTATGAGGTCGGCCGAGCTTACGCCGATCATCCGGGTATTTTGCGCGGCGACGACATGACCACCGAGACGCTCGTGGCCAAGACCATGTGGGCACTCGGCCAGTCACGTGATGCGGACGAGATTCAGCGCCTGTTCTACAGCCAAGTCAACCACGACCGTATCCCGATGGCGTAATCCCTAAGGCAGTTCCGCTTATCGCAGCCCCAAACGACAGGTGGTCCCCCTCGGGCCGTGCAAAAAACGGAGTATTCTGCAGTTTCTCCGCCGGAGGCATAGAATCAGCCGATTGTTAGACGAACTTTTAGGGCGAAGAGGCCGTCTAGTAAATATTTATTCCACATTTTTATTAAGCGTGTGGATTAACTACTGTCAAAAAGGCAAAGCCAGCCGCTCGAGCTACCATCTACGGCTGAACAAGTGCTGAATACTCGCGATTTTGCACATCGAAACCAGGGGGACCCGCCCAAAGAGCGTCAATTAGCAGCGAGGAACGCCCTATTCAATACCCTCGAGAAGTTCTGACACCGTCATGCCGAGTGCGGGCGCGATCTTAAATAGAACCTTGAGCGTGAAATTTGCCGTCCCATCTTCGATTCGGTCGAGGTAGGGTCGGCTGATTCCTGTCGCCACACAAAAATCAACCTTGGAGATACCAAGGTCCCTGCGTGTCTCTTCGACCCGCCTGCCAAGAATCTGTTTCGCACGTTCGTCCATGCAGCCGAGTTTGAAATGGAGCCGAACATAAACGTAAACTATAGTTTACGTTTTCCCGAATACACAGGAGTTTTCTATGTCGGGTTCTTCGGTCCGCATGTACCGAGCCACGCTTCGCACAAACAGCGCGCCGCCCAAGCTCGTCGTCGTTGAAGCTGAATGCCTTTCGCCCGATGAGCGCACAGCATTTGCATTGCTATCAAGTCGCGTCGCCGCCGTTCTGGTCCCTTGCCCGGCGCAAGGTGAACTTGCCATCCAATGCCAAGCGCACAGCTGCTCGCTCAAGCAGGCTGCCGTAATCGCAACCAGCCAACGAGGTCTGCCCCTTCTCCTGGAAGCCGGTATCGCACTTGCCCTTCGCGGCGCCGGATACGAAAACGAGGCCGCCGCCGACATGGTCTTTAAACCACGATCGAGCGGCGGCCTCGCAGCAGCCATTGAATATGCGTGCAGGCTCGTTGCCTAAAAGGACAAGCTAGAAACCAAAGCCAAAGCCCGTTCCAGTAATCGCCGAATACATAAAGTAGACGTTGATTACGTTGAGGAACACGCCCGTGATGCAGCCGTTGCGCAGGTAGCGCTCGCACGCAAGACGTGCCATCACAGCGGAGTCCTCGTTGTTCTTTGCCTGGCGTCCCGCCGTAAAGTACGTCGCCACGCTCAGCAGCAGGTTGAGCACTGGCAGTGCCAGCAGCTCGTAGCTCTTACCCCAGCGCGTCACCTCGCCGGCGGCGTTAAACTTCGTTGCCACCTCGGGGCCAATGTTGGGGATAACACACGCTGCAACCACCAGCGGAATCACCGCAAGTACGAGCAGCGCGATGCCCATGTAGCCGGCTTTTTTGCCATATTTAAACATATGCGTCGTCCTTACACGTTGAAGCGGAAATGCACGACGTCACCATCGGCCATGACATAGTCCTTGCCCTCAATACGCAGCTTGCCGGCGGCCTTGGCGCCCTGCTCGCCGCCAAGCTCGATGTAGTCGTCGTAGCCAATAACCTCGGCCTTAATAAAGCCGCGTTCAAAATCGGTGTGGATGACGCCGGCGGCCTGCGGGGCGGTCGCGCCCTGACGAACCGTCCAGGCCTTGACCTCCATCTCGCCGGCCGTAAAGAACGACTGCAGACCGAGCAGCTTATAGGCCGCCTGCGCGAGCACGTCCAGGCCGGGCTGCTCCAGGCCCAGGCTCTCCAGATAATCGGCGGCATCCTCGGGATCGAGCTCGGAAAGCTCGGCCTCAATCTTGGCGCAAATCGGCAGCGGCTTGACACCATCGATGGGCGCCAGATCGTCGTTGAGCATGTCCTCGTCCACGTTGGCCACATACAGGATGGGCTTCATGGTGAGCAGGAACAGGCCCTTGGCGGCAGCACGCTCCTCGTCGGTCATCTCCATGGATGCGGCGCGCTTGCCCTCGTTCAGCCAGGCAAGCAGGCGCTTGGCCACCTCGAACTTGGGCATGAGCTCCTTGTCGCGCTTGGCCTCCTTCTCGAGCTTGGGCAGTTGCTTCTCGAGCGTGCCCATGTCGGCCAGGATGAGCTCGGTCATGATGGTGTCGGCATCGCCGGCGGGGTCGACGAACTCGCCCGTGCGGCCCACCTCACGCATGACGTTGGGGTCCTTAAAGTAGCGCACGACCTCGCAGATAGCGTCGGCCTCGCGGATGTTTGCCAAGAACTGGTTGCCCAGGCCCTCGCCCTCGTTAGCGCCCTTCACCAGACCAGCGATGTCGACAAACTCGACCGTCGCCGGCACAATGCGACCGGGGTTGACGATGTCGGCGAGCTTTTGCAGGCGGCTATCGGGCACGTCGACGATACCCACGTTGGGGTCGATCGTGGCAAACGGGTAGTTGGCGGCAAGGCCGGTCTTTTTGGTAAGCGCGGTGAACAGCGTCGACTTGCCCACGTTGGGCAGGCCCACGATACCGATGGAAAGGGACACGACAGCTCCTTTTGGTACAGGTACTTCAAACCGTATAAGTATAGCGCCGCCGCAGCATCCGGGCGAATCCGGACACCGCGGCGGCGCAAATGAAGCAGAGATAGAGCTCGCTGACTAGTCCGCGAGCTTCTCCACCTGGTCGAGCATCTTGTCGAGCTTGGCCTTTGCCTCGGCCTTGACCTTCTCGGCCTCCTCGTGGGCCTTGGCCTTCTGAGCGGCCTTTTCCTCGGCCTCGGGATCGACGACGACCAGGTTGGATGCATCATGCTCAACCAACTTAAGCGCATGCTCGGGACACACCTTGACGCAGGCCCCGCAACCTAGGCAATACGTGGACTCCAGTGCAAAGCGACCGCTTCCCACCAAATCGCAGGCAAACGTGGGGCACACGTTGACACACTCGCCACACGACGTGCACTTGTCAAAATCGCACTCCGGCGTGCTCACCTGCATGTTCTGGGCAAGCTCGGGATGGTTTTGCAGCGTCGAGAGTACCAGCTGGCGCCCGTGCGTAAGCGTACGGCGACGCTTGGTCGTCGTGGTGCCGCACATGGTGTTGAGCGTGCGCTCCAGCTGGGTAATCTGATGACGATGGGCTTTGAGCTTCTGCGTCACCGAGGCCAGCGCCGCCGTCGCCGGGTTGAGCTTGGTCACCGTCAGGCCCGTGGTGCGGGCAATCTTTTCCATGTACTCCTTGCGCTCGTACTCGCGAAGCTTATGGCACTTGAGGCTCTTGGGGTCGACCTCAAGGCCCATGCCCGTACCGGCCCACTCCTCGGCAGTGGCGATGGCCTCGCCCAGAATATCCTCGCCACCGGTGTTGCGACACTTATCGCACACGCCCAGTGGCAGGTAGACGCTCACGTTGGGATAGTCGGCCAGCACCGAGAACCAGGTCTCGGCCGTAATATCGCCCACACAGGCGACGACGACCTCGTTTTCGCGCGGCATGCGCTTAAGGGCGCGCGTGCAGGTAACGTAGGCGGTCTCGTGGCTCGTAGCAGCAGAGACGATATCGTCATACAGGTTTTTGGGCGCCAGGCGCGGCGAGATGATCGCCTCGGTCGGACAGGCAGCGGCGCACAGGCCGCACTTGCGACAGGAGTCGAGGATCTCGATGGCGTCTTCCTCGACCTCGATAGCGTTGACCGGGCACACGTCCATGCACGCGGTGCAGCCGCTCTTTTCGTTTTTGCAGGTCAGGCACGGAATGGTGTTACCGCGCGGACGCTCCTTGTAGTCGGCAGGATTCCACTGCGGTGCCGACGGATCGAGTGCATCGGTCACACCGCCAAGCGGGTTTTTAAGAAAGTCGAAACCCTTGCTGATCTCGATAATGTCATCAAACAGATCGTGTTCCTGCGCCATGCGCGGCCCCTCCCTGAGCAGTGCAAACAAGCAAGAGATAATGATACGCTATCGGCCCACGCCTCGGGCAAATTACACGCGGCGCATCTTTGCGGCAAATAGCCTATGCCTATCGCCGCCTCGATTGCACAAGGTCAATCAAGCGCCAAGCTATGCCTCGCACATGAGCTGCACGAGCTTCTGTTTGGTCACCTTGGTCTGCTCGTTGGCCATGTTACGCTCGTTTCTAAAGACCGCATTTGCAACACCCTGCAGGTCGGCATCGGAAATCGCACTGCACGGACCGTCCATCGACGCCGCCGTGGGACATACGCACAACGGCAACTCGGCATAAAACGCAACGGCCTTGGCGATATCGAGCATTTTGCCGCCGCCAATACCCACTACCATGTCGCAATACTCGGCCTGGGCTTCCTTAGCCATTTCGACAACGGCCCCTTCCGTACACGGACCGTCATAAATCTTAAAGAACGGCTCGCTTAGATCTTCGTCCAGAAATCCATCGACGATCTGCCTGCACAGCCGATCCTCGGTGCCCTGGTCAAACAAGACATAGGCAGCGCAGCCCAACCATGACAAATACCTGCCTTGACGCGACAGTTCGCCCGGCCCCTGAACATACCGGCCGGGACCGCCGTAAACCATAGGAAGCGCCATACGAGAATCCGCCCTTCATCAAACAACAATTGGTGCAAAGAAACCTTACCCCTTTGCACCATAGCAAAAAGGGGCAAAGCCATCTGTTGGCTTTGCCCCTTCCTTAGCTTGATTTACTCATCCATGAGATAGTAGTGGCCCAGCGCGTCGGCACCCAGGATGGCGTTTGCGACCATCTCGGGCGTCACCTCAAAGGGCATGTTGCACATGGTGTCATCGGGTGCGCAGGCGGCATCGGCAACAATCATGGCCTGCTCGCGCGTAAGCTCGGCAACGCCAAGTTCCTTCATCGTGACCGGCAGGCCAAGCTCAATGCAGAAGCCCAAGACTTCCTCGAGCTTCTCGGTCGGGGCATCCTCGAGTACCAGCTGGACGATAGTGCCGAAGGCGACCTTCTCGCCGTGATACATGCCGTGGCACTCGGGCAGCATCGTCAGACCATTGTGGATGGCATGAGCAGCGGCAAGGCCCGAGCTCTCAAAGCCAATGCCCGAAAGCAGCGTATTGGCCTCGATGATATGCTCGACAGCAGGCGTCAGCGCACCCTTCTCCAGCGCGACCTTGGCCTTGACGCCATCGGCCATAAGCGTCTCGTAGCAGAGCTTGGCGAGCGCCAGGCCGGCCATTCCGCCCTTGCCGCCGGCGCAAGTGCCACCGTCGGCATCATGCGTCGCCTGGGCCTCAAAGTAGGTTGCGAGCGCATCGCCCATACCGGAAACCGTCAGGCGCACTGGGCTCGCCGCGATAACCGTCGTATCCATCAGGACAATGTTGGGGTTTGCCTTAAGGAAGAGATATTTATCGAACTGACCATCGTCGGTGTAGAGCACCGAAAGTGCCGAGCACGGTGCATCGGTCGAGGCGATGGTGGGGCAAATGATAACCGGAGACCCCAAGTAGTAGGCGACAGCCTTAGCGGTATCGAGGATCTTGCCGCCACCGACGCCGACGATGATGTCGCAGCCGTTGTCGCGAGCGAGCGCAACCAGACGATCGACCTCGCCCTTGGAGCACTCGCCGTTAAAGTCCTCAAACAACAGCTCGGCCTTAGCCTCGGCAAAGCCGCCCTCGATCTTGGCACCGACGCGCTTCTTGCCCGAAGGCGTCACGATGACGAGGGCCTTAGCGCCGAGCGGCTCGACATAGGAGCCGAGCTTGGCCAGCTCATCCGGACCCTGGATGTACTTGCTGGGACTATTGAAGATTGCAGCCATTATTATCCCATTCTCTAATAATTAAAAAGAAAGGGGCTCCGTACGGATACGTGCGGAGCCCCTCGTTACGATAACAAGAGTCGATTAGAAATCGATGTCGGTGTCGTAGTAGCAGGCCTTGAGAATCTTCTCGAAGTCGGCAGCCTTGGTCTCACGCGGGTTCTCCGGCGTGCAGGCGTCCTGCTCGGCGTTCGCGGCGATCTCGGGCAGCTTGGCGAGGAACTCCTCCTCGGAGACCATCTGCGGGTTCTCGGCGTCGACCTTCACGCCACCATTTGCGTAATCCTTGATGGACTGCGGAATGTTGAGCTGGTCGTTGAGGTCGCGGATCTTCTGGACGAGCGCAGCGATGAGCTCCTCGTTGGTCTCGCCGGGAAGGTGCAGAATCTCCTTGGCCACGTAAGCGTAACGCTCGGCAGCACGCGGGTCCTTGGAGTTCCACTGGATGACCTTGCCCAGGTACATGGCGTTAGCAGCACCGTGGATGATGTGGCCGTTCTCGAAGGCAGCACCGGTCTTGTGAGCCATGGAGTGAACGATGCCGAGCAGGCCCGAGGAGAAGGCGATACCGGCGATGCACTGAGCCTCGTGCATGTGCTGACGGGCCTCATGGTCGCCAGCATAGGACTTGGGCAGCCACTCGACGATCTCGCGGATGCCGTGCAGAGCGTTGGCGTCGGTGAACATAGAGGCGAAGGTAGAAACGTAGGCCTCCATGCAGTGGGTCAGAGCATCCATGCCGGTGTGAGCGCACAGCTTGGCGGGCATGGTGTAGGTGAGCTCGGGGTCGACGATGGCGACATCAGGGGTGATGTTGAAGTCGGCCAGCGGGTACTTGATGCCCTTGGCGTAGTCGGTGATGACGGAGAAGGCAGTGACCTCGGTAGCGGTACCGGAGGTAGAGGAGATGGCGCAGAAGTGAGCCTTCTGACGCAGCTCAGGGAAGCTGAACGGCTGGATGATGTTATCGAAGGACTCCTCGGGATACTCGTAGAAGACCCACATGGCCTTAGCGGCATCGATGGGCGAGCCGCCGCCGATGGCGATAATCCAGTCGGGCTCGAACTCGCGCATGGCCTCGGCGCCCTTCATGACCGTCTCGATGGACGGATCGGACTCGACGCCCTCGAACAGCTTGACCTCGAACCCGCCCTCTTTGAGGTCGGCCTCAACGTCCTGCAGGAACCCGCCGCGGCGCATAGAGCTGCCGCCAGAAACGATGATGGCCTTCTTGCCCTTGAGGTTCTTCACCTCGTGGCGAGCGCCCTCACCAAAGTACAGATCGCGAGGATTGGTAAAACGTCCCATACTGTGCCTCCTAAACAAGCCCCTCTTAGACTTGCGTATATAACGGAGCACCCGATTGGCTCCGTTAGGACCGTTTTGTGCGTTGCCGGCGATGGCAATGCGCGATGTCTAAACGTCTCAACGCTCAGACAAACACTATTTTACCGTTCTGGTTGGTCAGTTATTCACCTAAAGCCGACAATGATGAAACGTTTTTTCTATCTCTGAAGACCCTTGTGGGGCATTCATACTCCCAAGCTGGGCAAACGTTTTATCAAGGTTGACCACATATCCCGGGCAGGACTGTGCCCCTCCAAAATGCGCCCCGTTCGCCGCCAAAAATCGACCGTTTGCGGCACCGTGATACCACTCAGTCGTCCAAGGTGCCGACATTTGTGCGACATCCGTCTTCGTGGTGCAAAGGTGCATGTCCAAGTGCGGCACCCCCGGTGTGCCACATGCGGGTAAACTAGAACCTTATATAGAGACATTTGAACCCTAACCGCAGCAAAGGAGGCCCCATGGCATTCGATCCCATTCAAGAGGATTGCCATCGCCTCGTTCTTGAGGCCTTGCGCCGCGACAATATCCCGCTCACCAACGGCCCCGCCGTAGAGCGTCTGATGGAGCAATTCACCCGCAACCCCGCGCCGCTCATCGTGCACGATCGCGACCGCGCCGGACATCTGATTGCCAAGGTGGTCGAGGCCGTCGACTACCGTATTCCCTTTATCCCCGACGATGCCCAGGCCGAGCAGGAAGAGACCGCTGCCGAGAACATGCTTCGCGAGGCTGCCGCACTCGATCCGACCAACTGGGATGCCCAGCGCATGCTGACGGCGCTCACCGCCGAATCCAACGAGGAATACGTACAGTACTTGGTATCCAAGCGCGATGAAGTCGAGCACGACTTGGCGCTCAAGATCGCCTCGGCGCAGGACCCCTACGAGCGCGAGGCCGCGGGCGACCTTATGCGCCGCCCCTACCTGCGCTGGCTTGCCGCCCTTGCGTCGCGCGCCCTCATTAGCGGCCGCTACCGTATGTCACTCGAAGCCGCAAACCGCAGCCTGGACTTTGCCCCCAACGATCCGGCTGGTGTCCGCCACACCGCGATGCTCGCCATGGCAAAGCTCGAATACCCCGCCGAGGAACTCAAGCGCTTTCGCTCTGCCCACTCCGTACCCTATCTCGCCAACACGCCACTGCGCCGTCGTCCCAAGGACGCGGAGCGCGACTTGGACCCGTGGACGCTCATCGCGCTGATGAGCGCTGCCTGGCGCGAGCTGGACTACGAGGGCGCCGAGCACTACTTGCGCATCCTTGCACGCTCGTGCCCGCACGCAGCCGAGGCGCTCTACTTCCAAACCGAGTTTCCCGATGGCGTCTATGCCCGCGTCAACGTGGGTGCAGGCTCCACCGACGAGCTCGTCCTTGCACTGTCCGAAGCGACGCCGGTACTGCAGGAGGGCCTGGGCGCTCCCGACAACGCCAGCTTTGCCGCCTGGGTCGCCACCAACGACATCGTGCGTTCCCAGATCGACGAGCGCATCCTGCGCGCAGCCGAGCAGGGGCTCCCATTTAAGGGAGGGGACCTCTAATGGATCCGAGCGTCTACATCCCCGCCTACTTGGAGCGCACCTATCTGGCATCGCACCCCGAGCTCACCGATGCAGCACGCGAGCTTGTCCATAACGACATTAGTGCGAATCCCCAAAAGTATGCGCAGTCCGAGCATGCCCAGGCGCTGCTGTCCTATGCCGGTGCTCATCGCCACCTGCTCGACGAGCTCCATCGCATCGAGGACATGGGCAGTGACGAGGAGTTCGAGCAGACGCGCAATCGCCTGTTCGACGACATGCGCGACGAGTTGCTCAAGATTGTCCGCGTCGATGCACTTGCCGTCGACGCGCAGCTGCTCGCCATCATCCTGGCCGACACGCCCGTTGACGCCTGCCTGGGCGACCTGATGAAGCTCGAAGCGACCACGGCCGATTACCTGCAGCAAAGCGTGCCCGGGTTCGATATGGAGGCCCCACATTACTGGGCCAACAAAGTTTTGACGGACGGCGTGACGGCGGCAGATCTCACCGTGAGCGAGCCGGCACTTATCGGGTGGCTCCACACGCTCGAGGCCATCTCGCAGCTGTGCATGGCGAGCGCCCGCTACCGCGCTGCTGCCAACTACGCCCGCCGCGTCCTTAAAGCAGAAGGCTATCCCACCCGAGCTGCCGGCACCGTGTTGCTCGCCCTCGCTCGCTTGGAAGACCAGGACGGCTTTTTTGCCCTGGCTCACCAGCTCGAGGAACAGGTGGGAGCCGATGCACTCGAGAACTCCCCCTGGTACCTGCTCGCCCGCACAATCCTATTGTTCAAAACGAACAAAATGCGTCCGGCGGCGCGTGCGCTGCGTGAGTTCGCTAACCGCTGCGAGGGCGGCGCGTTCTTCTTGCTGAATCCCATGTACCAGACACCGTACCTTCCCTGCCGGCCCGAGCCACGCGATCCCTGGGATCTTTCGCACCAGGCCGTTTGGGAAGCGGACGGCATTATCTCGGACACTCCCGACTTTGCCCCCTGGGCCAATGCCTGCGAAGACGTGTCGCAGCTTGCCCACGAATTTGCGCGCCGCTACGGATTTTAGTGACGCACTCGACCCGACCATGTCGTTTACGTTAGGAACGGTTTCATGAACCTCCGCTCATCTCTTGCCTGCACCTCGAGCGATATCGCCCGCTGGGGGCTGCGCTCCGTCCTTAAGCGCCAGGGCGGCGTACTCCCCGGCCGCATCGCCATGAAGATCAACCCCGAGCTGCTGAGCGACCTCGCGAGTCTTGTCGACCGCAGCGTGGTGATCACCGGCACCAACGGTAAGACCACCACTTCGAACCTGATCGCCGACGCCGTTGCCGCCAGCGGCGCCACCGTGGTATGCAACCGCGCCGGCAACAACATGGAGCCGGGCGTGGTGGGCGCACTGCTCGAGGCGCGCAGCGGCCTCAAGCGAGCCGGCGACAAGCGCGTGGGCGTTTTTGAATGCGATGAACTCTACACCGTGCGCGTCCTGCCCAAGCTCAAGCCGACGTACTTCGTGCTGCTCAACCTGTTCCGTGACCAGCTTGATCGCTATGGCGAGATCGATCACACCCAGGAGGTCATCGCCCACGCGTTGGAGCTTTCGCCGGCAACGACGCTCATCTACAACGCCGACGACCCGCTGTGCGCCTCGATTGCCGCGCGCGTTCCCAACGCGAGTATTGCCTTTGGCATCGATGGCGCCACCGACACCGAGTCTGACCGCATCAGCGACTCGCGTTTTTGCTCGCAGTGCAACGCCCCGTTGGAGTACGACTACGTACAGTATGGTCAACTCGGCGCCTACCATTGCCCCTCGTGCGGTTGGGCACGCCCCGCACTGGTCCGCCGCGTAACAGGCGTTGAGCTCGGCTGCGACGGCTACGGCTTTGATCTGGTGTTTGGATCTGATTCCAGTGCGCCAGCCGCGCACATCGCCACGCGCTACAACGGCTTATATATGGTCTATAACGTTGCCGCCGCATTCTTTGCCGCACATGAGTTGGGCGTGGATACGGCGCACCTGCAGCCCACGCTCGATGCCTACGTGCCCGCCGGCGGACGCATGGGTCGCTGGGATATTGCCGGTCGCACCGTCGAGGCAAACCTGGCCAAGAATCCCGTGGGCTTCGATCGACAGATCCAGTCCATTAAGACGGCGGGCGGCAGACTCTGCGCTTTCTTCCTGAACGACAACAGTGCCGACGGCCATGATGTCTCGTGGATCTACGACGTCGACTTCGAGCGCATCGCCGATACCCCAGGGCTTGTCGCCTTTGCCGGCGGCACGCGTGCACACGATATGCAGGTGCGCCTCAAGTACGCCGGCATCGATGCCGCGATTATCTCGGACGTCGCGCAGGCAATTGGCGCCGTGGCAGACGAGGCCGCCGATGACACCTTCTACGCAGTCGCCAACTACACGGCCTTCCCGCCGCTGGTCAAGGAGCTCGACGGACTGAAGGACGCCACCGCCGACGCTGTTTCCGAGCGCGCCGTAGCCCGTGCCGACGGCAGCGCTCTTCCTGTCGGCATCGCGCCAGTCGAGCTCTCGCGCCCGCTGCGCATCGTCTACCTGTATCCCGATGCTCTCAACCTCTATGGCGACGGCGGCAACGTCATCGCCCTCGAGCGCCGCTGCGCTTGGCGCGGCATTCCCGCGCGCGTGGACGAGGTCCGCATGGGCGAGACGCTCGATCTCACCGACGCCGACATCGTCATGATGGGCGGTGGCTCCGACCGCGATCAGCTAGCCGTGGCACACGAGCTGCTCGCTCAAAAAGACAAGGTCGCGGCCTATGTTGAGGACGGTGGCACACTGCTTGCCATCTGTGGCAGTTATCAGCTGCTCGGCCGTTCGTACTATATGGGCGAGGATCGCATTGAGGGTCTGGGGGTCATTGCCGCCGAAACCGTACGCGGCTCCGACCGCCTGATCGGCAACGTAGCCGTCAAAACCGACCTGGCACCTGAGCCCTTTGTGGGATTCGAGAACCATGGCGGCCGCACGCTTTTGGACGCCGATGCCACGCCGCTCGGAACGTCCGTCGTCACGGGCACCGGCAACAACGGCGACGATGGCTTTGAGGGCCTGATCTACAAGGGCGTCATCGGCACGTACCTGCATGGCCCGGCGCTGCCCAAGAACCCCGAGCTCGCCGACTGGTTGATCGCCCATGCCCTCGAGCGCCGTGGCGATGCACAGGCCGCCGCCCTGCTGCCGCTCAAGCCCCTCGACGACACCTACGAGCACGCCGCCCACGACGCCGCCATGAAGCTCCTCCCCTAGCACCTCACCACCACAAAGGGGACAGGCACCTTTGTGGTGGTTTTGCCCCATCCCAGCTGTTTGTCTCAATCTGTAACATCTAGACCGTTAAAAGTCGTCTTACTGTTACAGAATGAGATGTTCGTCCCGACGCCTGCCTTTTGTCTCGATCTGTAACACATAGAGCCGATTTGCCCGCCCAGATGTTACAGATTGAGATGTTTGAAGATCGGGATGGAGAGCCAGCTCCTATGTGGTGGTTTTCCAGTTTGCCAACGATATACGCGCCGACAAAAAAGTCTGCTATACTCTTTCCCGCTGTCCCCATCGTCTAGCGGCCAAGGACGCCACCCTTTCAAGGTGGATATCGCGGGTTCGAATCCCGCTGGGGGCACCATTTGAGATGTGAAGCCCGTTACCAATTCGGTAGCGGGCTTTTTGCTATCGATATGTCGGGATTCGAACCCGACAGGGTGCGGAGCTGAGGAAACGCGCAAGCGTTTTCCAGCGCAGCACGCAAGGAGCGAAGCGACGCAGCGGAAGCGGGCGGCGCCAGCCGCACGCGGACATCCCGCTGGGGGCACCATTTGAATTTAAGAGCCCGTTACCCTCGCGGTAGCGGGCTTTTTGCTACCCATGTGCCGGGATTCGAACCCGACAGGGTGCGAATCCCGGCATCATCGCAAGGCCTGTGGGCAAAAAATAGCAAATATGAGTACTGTCACCAATTTAGTAACAGCGATTTCATGCCATCAGAAGGCGATTTAGACGCCAGGGGTCCTACGGCGAAAGAATTGCAGGCGTTTATCAGCTAAGTACTTGAACATATGTTGTGTAACACTGCATATTTTGCAAAAAAATAATGCTACAGGACTTGTGACAGTACTCATATTTGACGTTTTTTGTCCACGCCCCCTTATTGCGTGGGCGAATCAGGTGCAAAACGGGCTTCAAAGCGTCCTTCGCAAACAAAAACCGGGGCCCGCATGATGCGGACCCCGGCTCAATACCGTAACGATATGTCAGTTACGCTCTACACGTAGAACAGGATGTCGTCGTAGGTCGGGACCGGCCAGTAGTCGGCGGCCACGATCTCCTCCATGGCATCCACGGCGGCGCGCAGCGTATCCATAGCGGGGACGACCTCGTGTGCATACACGTTGGCCTGCTCCTGACCATCGAGGCCCTCGGCCTTCTGATGCACGGCGTCGAGCGCCTTGATGGAGTCGTTGATGGTGGTGATACCGTTGCAGAGCTTGTTGAGCGTGTTCTGCTCGCACTGCATGGCGGCCTCGGCACCGGCGGCACGAATAGTCTCAAGGCCCTTAGCGACCTTGGTGGCATAGGCGGTAATGACCGGGCGATAGGTACGACGCGCCTCGCGAACCATCGTGGTGGCCTCGATGTTCATGAGCTTGTTGTACTTCTCGAGCTTGCAGTCGTAGCGGCACTGAGCCTCGGCCTTGGTCAGGACACCCGTCTCCTCAAAGAGCGCGATGGCCTTTTCGGAAACAAAGGCGGGCAGGGCGTCGGCCGTGGTCTTGTTGTTGGCAAGGCCGCGCTTCTCGGCCTCAACGGGCCACTCGTCGGAGTAGCCATCACCGGAGAACAGGATGCGCTGGTGGTCGGTCAGGACCTTCTTGCAGTACTCGAGCGCAGCGTCCTGGAACTCATCCTCGGGCGTACCCTCAAGCGCGTCGGCGAAGGACTTGAGCGACTTGGCCACGGCGGCATCGAGCACCAGGTTGGAGTCGGAGACGTTCTGCTCGGAGCCGCAGGCACGGAACTCGAACTTATTGCTGGTGAAGGCAAACGGGGAGGTACGGTTGCGGTCGGTGTTGTCCTGCATCAGTTTGGGCAGAATATCGGCGCCCAGGTCGAGCACGCCGCGCGTGGCATGGACAGAAGCCTTGCCATCGATGATCTTCTCGACGACCTCGGTAAGCTGGTCGCCCAGGAAGATGGACATAATCGCCGGAGGAGCCTCATTGGCGCCCAGACGATGATCGTTGCCGGCCGAGGCAACAGAGGCACGCAGGAGCTCCTGATAGTTATCGACGGCCTCGATCACCGCGGTGAGGAAGACGATGAACTGCAGGTTGTCGAGCGGGGTGTCGCCCGGATCGAGCAGGTTCTCGGACTCGGTGCCAAGCGACCAGTTGTTGTGCTTGCCCGAACCATTGATGCCCTCAAAGGGCTTCTCGTGCAGCAGGCAGACCAAGTCGTGGCGGGAGGCGATGAGCTTCATCTTCTCCATCATGACCAGATTCTGGTCGATGGCCTCGTTGACCTCGCCATAGACAGGGGCGAGCTCATGCTGGCAGGGAGCAACCTCGTTGTGCTTGGTCTTGGCGGGAATGCCAAGCGCCCACAGTTCATCGTCCAGGTCCTTCATATAGGCCGAGACGGTGGGGCGGATAGCGCCAAAGTAGTGCTCCTCGAGCTCCTGGCCCTTGCATGGAGCAGCACCAAAGAGGGTGCGGCCGGTGATGACCAGGTCCTTGCGCTTGCGGTAAGCGTCCTTCTTGATCAGGAAGTACTCCTGCTCGTCGCCCACGGAAGGAACGACCTTCTTGGGGGTCTTACCGAACAGCGCCAAAACGCGCTTAGACTCACGCGAGAGCGCGGTCATGGAGCGCAGCAGCGGGGTCTTCTTGTCCAGGGCCTCGCCCGTGTAGGAGCAGAAAGCCGTGGGGATGCACAGGACATCGTCCTTGATAAAGGCGGGGCTGGTGGGATCCCAAGCGGTGTAGCCACGGGCCTCGAAGGTGGCGCGCAGGCCGCCGTTGGGGAAGCTGGAAGCGTCCGGCTCGCCCTGGATGAGGTTCTTGCCCGTAAACTTGGTAATGGCGGTGCCGTCGTGGTTGGGCTCCAAGAAGCTGTCGTGCTTCTCGGAAGTAATGCCCGAAAGCGGCTGGAACCAGTGCGCGTAGTGCGTCGCGCCCTTGGAGATGGCCCAGACCTTCATGGCATGGGCAACGGCGTTGGCCACATCCAGGTCGAGCGGCTCACCGCCCTCGAGGGTTGCAGCAAGGCGCTTCCAAATGTCCTTGGGGAGGTAGTCCTTCATGACTTCCTCAGAGAACACCATGGTCCCGAAGCGGTCAGTAAGATCGGCCATACGGAACTCCCTTCGTATCGGCACCGCGTGAGAAGCGGTGTTGATTACTAACGAACGAGTCATAGCTTAGACTCGCCGTGTTTCCGCGACATTACCGTTATGTTGCTGTCGCGAAACCAATCAATGAGGTTACCCTATCGAGGCGGCGTTGCCACCCTCAACAGCCAATCAACTGTATAAATAGCAGACCTCTCCCCATGGTTTAAGGGTAGTCAATTTGGGATGGAGCTCTATTAACTGGTATTTTGCATCAGATACCAGTCTTTATAG
>UQPP01000036.1 GCA_900543025.1 uncultured Collinsella sp. | reverse complement strand
AAATGATCCCTAGGGGACGGAGGAAAACGGATCACTTAGGGGGTCGGTCTATTCGAGTGATCCGTTTTCCTCCGTCCCCTAGGGATCAAAAAACGGGCCGTCCCAAAAGGAACGACCCGTTGGAAGGAACGAATTCCAAGCATACCTACACGCGCAGATAACGGCGCATGGCGATGGCAGAGCCAAAGAGGCCGATGAGCACGCCGACAAGAATCAGTGCGGCGTAGGTCACCAGATAGTACTGCATCGGCAGCGCAAACGACATCCAGCCGACGCTCGCCTGCAGGCGCGGAATCATCAGATTGCGCAGCAGCTCCAAAACACCGATGGAAAGCAGCGAGCCCAGAATGGCCTGCAACACGCCCTCGGTAATGAACGGCCCGCGAATGAAGCCGTTGCTGGCGCCCACCAGGCGCATAATCGCAATCTCGCGACGACGCGCCGTAATGGACAGGCGAATCGTGTTGTTGATAAAGATGAACGCGATAAAGGTCAGCAGGCCGACGAGCACCACGGCGGCGATACGAATGTAGTTGGTCACCTGGAACAGGCGGCTCACTTCCTCCTGGCCATACAGCACGCTCGCGTTGACGTCGCCGTCGTCCGCGATCTTTTGGAAGTCGGCGTTCTTCTTGAGCTTCTTGGCCGTGCTCTCGACCTGAGACGGATCGTCCATCTCAATCGCAAACGAGGCGGGCAGCGGGTTCTGGCCGTCGAGCGCACTCATGGTGGCGTCGGCGTTGCCCGACATCTTGCTCGTGTACTCGGCCAGCGCGTCGTCCTTATCCTTATAGGTCACGGACTTGACGTTGCTCCACGTCTTGAGCTCGGCCTCAAAGGCCTGAACATCTGCCTGATCGGCGTCATCGCTAATAAAGGCATTGATGACAACCTGATCCTCGACGGTACCGATCACGGAGTTCAGCATCGCGGAACCCATAATGAACAGGCCGATGATAAACAGCGAAAGGAAGATCGTGATGACGGCGCCGAGCGAGGTGGTCCAGTTACGGAAGAAGTGGCTGATAGCCTCTTTGAGCGAATAGCCCACGTTAGTTGGTGCCATAGTTGCCGTAACCTCCCCTCTCCTGGTCGCGGATTACGTGGCCGCCCTCGAGGGCGATCACGCGACGGTGCATGCTATCGACCATCTCGCGGTCGTGCGTGGCGACGATCACGGTGGTGCCGGTACGGTTAATGCGCTCGAGCAGCTTCATAATGCCCAGCGAAATCGCGGGGTCGAGGTTGCCCGTGGGCTCGTCGCAGATAAGCAGCGGCGGACGGTTGACCATAGCGCGGGCAACGGCGACACGCTGCTGCTCGCCACCGGACAGCTGATCGGGCAGAGAGTCCATCTGATCGGCCAGACCGACCAGGCGAAGCACCTCGGGCACCTGGCTGCGAATGACGCCCTTGGGCTTGCCGATGCACTGCAGGGCAAACGCCACGTTTTCGTAGGCGGTCTTCTGCGGCAGGAGCTTAAAGTCCTGGAACACGGCACCGATCTGGCGACGCAAGAACGGAACTTTGCGGTTCTTGATCTTCATGAGGTCCTGGCCGGCGACCAAAATGCGGCCGCTCGTCGGCTTGACGTCGCGGTTGAGCGTCGAAAGCAGCGTGGTCTTACCCGAGCCGGAGTGACCGACCAGGAAGACAAACTCACCAGGATAGATCTCGATGTTGATGTCGTCGAGCGCGGGCTTGTTGGGCTGTGCCGGGTAGATTTTGGTGACGTGCTCCATGAGGATGACGGGCTCGACACCGGCCTGCTTGGCCATCTTCTTGCGGCTGGCCTGCGGATCGATGGGCGCAAACACCGACGTAAAGTCGGGATTGTTGAGCGCATTGTCGAGGCTTGCGACCTCGGCGGCCTGATCGCTCTCGACTACGGGAGCCGCGGGCTGCGTAGGATCGGGAATACCGGCAAAAAGACCGGACTGCGCAGGCTGTGGCGCCGGAGTCGCAGGAGCCATGGGATCGGGAATACCGGCCATGACAGGCTGCGGCGCGACAGCGTCCGCCTGGGGCTGATCCACGCGAGCGGTCACCTTCTGCACGGGCTCAAAACCCGCGGCCTCGGAAAGCTCGACATCATTGGTGGGATTGTAGGCAAAGGGATCTGATGCCGGCTGTGCCTGATCTGCCGGCTGTGCGGGGATCGGGCTAAACAGCTGATCCTCTGAATCCGGGGTGGCGAAACGAGTGCCCGCGGCGCCTGGCTGCGTCTTGGGGGCGTCATCGCCCGCACCGGAGGTACGGAAGTGGTTACCCACTGGTGCTCCTTATCGTCGTACGTTTAAACTACATGAGCGCTTTGTATTTTAGCAGCATTAACTTCGCTGCACATAAGAAGCATGGCGGGGTTTTGGTCTCACCGGCCGCGCACAGGGTTACCTCCCAAATCGTCCTCGGACATGTCGGAGTCCCCGCTGTGCGCTTCGCGCTGCGGGGACTCCTCCGTCCTGCGGAAAGATTTGGGAGGTAACCCTGTGCGCGGCCTGCGGCTACTAAGGAGTCGCCGCGTTTCTATTAGGTGCAGCAAATGCATGCTTGGGAGGGTCTGAATTGCACTTTGTTGGGATGGGCCCGCTTCCCGGAGGAAGCTCTTGCTTGAAATGGGCTTGATTTGATTGTTGCGCAACTTGGATTTGGATTGTCGATTTACAGTGGCCTCGATAGGAACATCTATGGTTGTGGGGGCCAGTATGAATTGTCCTTATTGTGGAGCTGAGTTGCGCGATGGCGTGAGGTACTGCACAGCGTGCGGGGCTGCCGTCAATGGCATCTCTGCTGATTCTGAGCTTCGGGTAAAGCCTCGGAACCACGTTGCGGTCATCCTTACCTGCATGCTGGTAATTGGCATTGTCGGCGGTAGCTGTATGGGCCTTCATCTGCGGCAGGTGTTGTCGCACTTCGTATCCGCCCATTCGGAGCACGCCATTGTGCTGGATGTCGCGGCTGCGGGCTGGGACACCGATAACGGGGCTTCGCGCGTCCCGATACACATTACGGGCAAGACCATCGACGGAATAACGGTCGACAGGATTGAGTTCGTCGCCTCCGATGGCTCTGGCATCAATCTCACGCAAGGTGTCTACACGCTCGAGGCAGCAGGCTCCCCTATCGCTGCGGACGGCACGATCTATCAAATTCCATGCACGAGTGCCACACTCGTCCTCGATGACGCCTTTGCCATGGGTGAAACGATCGATCTGGCCGAGCTTGCAGAACAGGATTCGATTCTCACCTTCTGCCCCATTGATGCCGCCGATATAACCAATGACGAAATCTATGATGCCGCTTTGCTCGCCATGACATACCGAGACAGCGATGCCCCCGATGTCGCTGCACTGTGCCAAGCCGCAATCAATCGTCGCGACGGAGCCAGCACAAGCGGGAACGCCTTCGAAAGTTGCGGTGAAATGCGGATTAATTGAGCCTTTAGGCTGGCAAAACAGTCCTTATTTCACCGCAACTGAAACAGGGGCGCTCTCCAAGAGAGCGCCCCTGCCGGGTTTCCATAGTACTGGCGAAACAGTTTTGTAGTTCTGGCGAAGCAGTCCTTGAGATCCGCCTTGCCTTATGCCAAGAACTCCTTGGTGGTCGCCACGATGTTGGCGGCGTCCAGGCCGTACTTGTGCAGGAGCTCGGCGCCCGGGCCGGACTCACCGAAGGTGTCGTTGACGCCGATCTTCTTGAGCGGCGTCGGGCACTGCTCGCACAGGACGTCGGCAACGGCGCTGCCCAGGCCACCGATTACAGAATGCTCCTCGACGGTCACGACGTGGCCGGTCTTGGTGGCGCTCTTGACGATCAGGTCGGCATCGATGGGCTTGATGGTGTGCATGTTGATGACCTCGGCGTCGATGCCCTCGGCAGCGAGCTGCTCGGCGGCCTCGAGAGCCTCGCCGACCATCAGGCCGCAGGCGATGATGGTCACATCGGCGCCCTCGCGCATGACAATGCCCTTACCCAACTCGAACTTGTAGGTCTCGGGGTCGTTGATAACCGGCGAGGCCAAACGGGCGAAGCGCATGTACACCGGACCGTCGCACTCGTAGGCGGCGCGCGTCACGGCGCGGGCCTCCACGTCGTCGGCGGGAACAATCACAGTCATGCCAGGGATGACGCGCATCAGGGCGATATCCTCGCAGCACTGGTGCGTGGCGCCATCCTCGCCCACCGAGATACCGGCGTGCGTGGCACCGATCTTAACGTTGAGGTGCGGGTAGCCGATGGAGTTACGGACCTGCTCAAAAGCGCGACCGGCAGCGAACATGGCAAAGGTGCTCGCGAAGGCAACACGACCGGTGGTCGCGATACCGGCGGCAACACCCATCAGGTTGCTCTCGGCGATACCCACATCGAAGAAGCGGTCGGGGCATGCGGCCTTAAATTTGCCGGTCTGCGTGGCGGCGGCCAGGTCGGCGTCGAGGACCACAAAGTCATCGTGCTCGTTGGCGAGCTCGACGAGGGCCTCGCCGTAGCTTACACGCGTGGCGATTTTCTTGACGTCTGCCATCCTAGAGCTCCTCTCCGGCGGCCGTGAGCTCTGCCATGGCCTGCTCAAACTGTTCATCGTTGGGGGCCTTGCCGTGCCAACCAACCTGGTTCTCCATAAAGGAAACGCCCTTGCCCTTCATGGTCTCGGCGATGATGGCGGTCGGCTGACCCTTGGTGGCGCGGGCCTCGGCAAAGGCGGCGCGGATCTGGTCGAAATCGTTGCCGTCGGCAAGCTCCACCACGTGGAACTTAAAGGCGCGGAACTTGTCGGCGAGCGGCATGGGGTCGTTGACCTCCTCGACGGGGCCGTCGATCTGCAGGCCGTTGTGGTCGACGATCACGCAGAGGTTATCGAGCTGCTGGTTGCCGGCAAACATGGCGGCCTCCCAGACCTGGCCCTCCTCGCTCTCGCCATCGCCCAGCAGGGCGTACGTGCGGTAAGTATCACCCCAGTGCTTGGCGGCAACCGCCATGCCCACGGCAGCGGAGATGCCCTGGCCCAGCGAGCCGGTGGACATATCGACGCCCGGGGTGTCGTTCATGTTGGGATGGCCCTGCAGGTGGCTGCCGATATGACGCAGCGTCTCGAGGTCCTCCTTGGGGAAGAACCCGCGCTCGGCGAGCACGGCGTACAGACCCGGAGCACAGTGGCCCTTGGAGAGCACAAAGCGATCGCGGTCAGCCTTGCGGGGATCGGCCGGGTCGACGTTCATTTCCTCAAAGTACAGATAGGTCATGATGTCGGCAGCGCCGAGCGAACCGCCCGGATGGCCGGACTTGGCAGCGTGCACTCCGGTGACGATGCCCTTCCTTACCTCGTTGGCAACCTTTTTGAGCTCTTCGTCGCTCATTGTGCCTTCCTTTCATCCTCATTAGACAAAATGCGCACGGCACCGAAGGTAATCCCAACACAGCCGCAATGCACGTACGTCATTCATTATGCTGGAAACTGATGGCTTTACCAGAGTTTTTATCATTGCCAGAACAATTTAGCAGGCAGAACCGCTGATGAAACGGTTTATCAATGTGAACGTCTTTTGGATGGAACGCGGTCGACCCTACGCGCTAATGTCCTTGAATCCCTCGCCGAAGGCTTCCGTAACGTCAGCGACCGTCACGATGGCGCGAGGATCGCGCTCGCGCACGATCGTCTTGAGGGTATTGAGCTCTCGACGGCTCACGATGACCATAATCACCGGCTTCTCGGCACCCGAATACATGCCAGTCGCCTTAAACTTGGTACACCCGCGACCCAGGCCATACATGATATCGGCAGCGATATCAGGGAACTTATCCGAGATGATGAGTACCATACGGCGCTTGTTGCCACCATCGACCACGGCATCGATCACGTAGCCGCTAATGACCATCGAAAGGCCTGCATATAGTGCGTTTTCGATTGAAAAGACCGGAGCCGACAGCACGCATACGGCAACATCGATCGCCATGACGGTCGAGCCCACCGGCAGCGAGGTGTTACGCGAGATGATTTGGCCAATCGTGTCCGAGCCGCCGGTGTTGGCGCCGGCGCGCAACACCATGCCGTAACCGATGCCCGTAATAATGCCGCCCCACATAGCGGGAAGCATCAGGTCCGCATCCGCCAGAGGCGCTACAAACGGGGCGAACAGATCGGTAAAGAAGCCCAGCAGCACAAAGCCCGTCGCGGTCTGCACCACGTAGAACATGCCACCTTCGCGCATAACGACCAGCAACAGCAAGGCGTTCATCACGATCGTCTGAATACCGACAGGAAGCGATAGGCCGCGCGATGCACCGACCGCCTGGATAATGGTGGCAAGGCCCGTAACGCCACCGGCAGCAAGGCCGTTGGGAATCAAAAACAGGTCGGTCGCAATAGCGGCCAGAGCGCACCCCAACATAATCTGGGGCAGGTCGTGAAAAAAGTTCATCGAAAGAATGCGCTTGATGTCCAGACGATATGCCATGCTGCCTCCCTCAAAAAAGCGCACCCCATCGGATGCGCTTTGAACTTCTTCTTGTATTCGATTCTACCGATTCGCCGGACAAAAACCACCCCTGCGCAGGGTTTATTCTGGATACAAAACCACCCTGCTGGGAGGGTTTTAATCCATCTCCACATAAACCGGGCGGTTTATGCAGACGGGGTCTCCGCGTCGGCGTTGCCGGTGGCCCAGCGATGGTAGCCAATAACAAACGGGTCCAGGTCGCCATCGTCAAGAACGGCCTCGACATTGCTGGTCTCCACGCCCGTGCGTAGGTCCTTGACCATCTGGTACGGGTAGAGCACGTAGCTGCGAATCTGGTTGCCAAAACCAATCGTGGTCTTGGGTCCGCGGATCTCATCGAGTGCCTCGGCGCGCTTCTCGAGCTCAATCTCGTACAGGCGGGCCTTGAGGATCTGCATGCACGCGGCCTTGTTCTGAATCTGGCTGCGCTCGTTTTGACAGGTAACCACAATGCCGCTGGGGAAATGCGTCACGCGCACGGCGGAGTCGGTGGTGTTGACGCCCTGACCGCCCGGGCCGCTCGCGTGGTACACGTCCACGCGGATGTCATCGGGGCTGATCTCGATGTCGATATCATCGGGTAGCACGGGGATGACCTCGACGCCGGCAAACGTGGTCTGGCGGCGCTTCTTGTCGTCGGTGGGGCTAATGCGAACCAAGCGGTGGACGCCGGCCTCGGCGCGCAGCATGCCAAATGCGTCCTTGCCCTCGACGGTAAAGGTCGCGCGGTCGATGCCGATGACCTCGGCTGCGGGACAGTCGTTGATGGTGACCTTCCAGCCGCGACGCTGGCAGTACTTCATGTACATCTTAAAGAGCATGAAGGTCCAGTCCTGGGCCTCCAGACCACCCTGTCCGGGCTTGATAGTCACAATGGCATCGCCGTGATCGAACTCACCGGTAAACCAGCTCGAAAGCTCAAGCTCATCGATGGCGCGGGCCAGGCGCTCAGCCGTGGCCGCAGCCTCCTCGCGAAGGGCGGAGGCGTCGGGGTCATCCCCCATCTCCTCGGCAAGCTCCAGCGCGGCGCGGGCATCGGAAAGCTCGCCCCGCGCGGTATCCACGGCAGCGATATCTTCCTTGGTACGCGCGATCTCCTCCATGGTGGCACGGGCGGCGTCGGCGTCATCCCAAAAGCCAGGGGCAACACTTTTGGCCTCGAGCTCGGTCACGCGCGTGCGCTTTTCGTCCAAATGGAGATACGACTCGACCTCGCCGAGCCGGTCCGCGAACGCGTCCAGCTCGGCGGGCGTTACCTCTAAAGCCTCAGCCATTAACGATTCCTGCCGTGGCAGTACTTAAACTTCTTGCCGCTACCGCAGGGGCACGGGTCGTTGCGGCCCACGTTGACGTACGGATCGTCGCTCTCGGACTTGCGATAGGTGGTCACCTTGCCACCGTTGTTGACGGCAGCCGGTCCGCCTTGGACAGCCGTGCGGGCCTGCACCTGCGCCTGCTTGCGCAGCACCGAGTCGCCGTTGTCACCATCGACCTCGGCAGGACCGGAGAAGCGCGCGCCCTCGAGCGCGGGCTCCTCCTTGTGCTCCACGGCACGCGGGGCAGCCTTGATCTCGATGCGCAGAACCGTGCGCAGGTAATCCTCATACATGGTATCGACGAGTATCTGGAACGCGCCGTAGGCCTCGGTCTTGTACTCAACCAGCGGGTCGCGCTGGCCAAAGCCGCGCAGGCCGATGCCGGTCTTGAGGTAGTCCATCTCCTGCAGGTAGTTCATCCAGCGGGTATCGATGACGCGCAGCATGACCTGGGTGTTGAGCTCGCGCATCAGGTCCTCGCCCAAGCGCTCGGCCTTCATGTTGTAGCACTTCTCTACGTAAGCCAGGACATCGGCAGCCAGGGCCTCATAATCCTCGTCGGGGAACTTCGGCGTATCGATGTGGCCGGTGAGCTCCACAACCCACTTGCGCAGGCCCTCCAGGTCGCGCTCGCCCTCGTGACTGTCCTTGGTGCAGAACTCCTGCACGCAACGGTAGACGGTATCGTGCATGACCTCGGTGATGTGGTCGGTCAGGTCCTTGCCGTCCAGAATCTTATTGCGCTCGGCGTAGATGACCTGGCGCTGCTTGTTCATGACGTCGTCGTACTCAAGGACGCTCTTACGCATGGAGAAGTTGATGCTCTCGACCTTGTGCTGGGCGCTCTCGACGGCCTTGGAGATGATCTTGTGCTGGATGGGCATGTCGTCGCCCATGTCGGCCGTGACCATCATCTTGGAGACGCGGTCCATCTTGTCGCCGCCGAACAGGCGCATGAGGTCGTCCTCGAGCGACAAGTAGAACTGGGTCTCGCCCGGATCGCCCTGACGGCCGGAACGGCCACGCAGCTGGTTGTCGATACGGCGGGACTCATGGCGCTCGGTGCCGATAACGGTCAGGCCGCCGGCGGCAAGCACGCGCTCGCGCTCGGCCTTGCAGGTCTCCTTTGCCTCGGCGTTAAACTGCTCGAGCTGCTCGGGCGTCACGTCCTCCATGGTCAGGCCCTCGTACTCAAGGCGCTCGCGCACCAGCTCGTCGGGGTTGCCGCCCAGCAGGATGTCGGTACCACGACCGGCCATGTTAGTAGCGATGGTCACGGCGCCGTAGCGTCCGGCCTGGGCAACGATGTGGGCCTCGCGCTCGTGATGCTTGGCGTTGAGAACCTCGTGCGCGATGCCGCGCTCGGTAAGGGCGGCGGACAGCTTCTCGGAGCTTTCGATGGAGACGGTGCCCACCAGGACCGGCTGTCCCTTGGCGTGACGTCGCTCGACGTCGTCGGCAACGGCGTTGTACTTGGCCTGGATGGTACGATATACCAGGTCCTCGTGGTCCACGCGCTGCACGGGCTTGTTGGAGGGGATGACCTCGACGGGCAGCTTGTAGATCTCGCGGAACTCGGCATCCTCGGTAAGTGCCGTGCCGGTCATACCGGAAAGCTTGTCATACAGACGGAAGTAGTTCTGCAGGGTGATGGTGGCCAGGGTCTGGTTCTCCTCGCGTACGAGCACGCCCTCTTTGGCCTCGATGGCCTGGTGCAGGCCCTCAGAATAGCGGCGGCCCTCCATGATGCGGCCGGTGAACTCGTCGACGATCTTGACCTCGCCGTTGGTGACCACGTACTGCTTATCGCGGTGGAACATGTACTGGGCCTTCAGCGCTTGCTGCAGGTGGTTGACCAGCTGGCCGGAGAGATCGGCATAGATGTCATCGATACCCAGGCGGCGCTCGATTTTCTTAAGGCCGCGCTCGGTGGCGGCAATGGTGTGCTTGGCCTCGTCCATGACGTAGTCGCCCGTGGGCTCCACATCCTCGGTGGCAGTGAGCATGTCATGCGACACGTCCTCACCGCGCTCCAGGCCACGCACGGCACGCGCGAAGTCCTTGTAGGTACTGGCGGACTTGGTGCCAGCGCCCGAGATGATCAGCGGCGTCCTGGCCTCATCGATCAGGATGGAGTCGACCTCGTCGACGATGGCGTAGTTGTGGCCGCGCTGCACGCGCTGCTCGGGACGGGTAACCATGTTGTCGCGCAGGTAATCAAAGCCGAACTCGGAGTTGGTGCCGTAGGTGACGTCTGCCTGGTAGGCCGGACGCTTGAGCTCGAGCGGCATGTTGTTCTGGAGCAGACCGACGGTCATGCCCAGGTACTTGTAGATGCGGCCCATCCACTCGGAGTCGCGCTTTGCCAGGTAATCGTTGACGGTAACGACATGCACGCCCTTGCCGGCGATAGCATTGAGGTAGCCGGCCAAGGTGGAGACGAGCGTCTTGCCCTCGCCGGTCTTCATCTCGGCGATGTGGCCCTCGTGCAGTGCCATGGCGCCAATGAGCTGCACGTCAAAGTGGCGCATACCCATGGTGCGCTTGGAAGCCTCACGCACGGTAGCAAAGGCCTCGGGAAGCATGTCGTCGAGCGACTCGCCGTTGGCGTAACGCTCGCGGAACTTATCGGTCTGGGCGCGGAGCTCCTCCTCGGTCATCTTCTCAAACTGGGGCTCAAGACCGTTGATCTGGTCGACGATCTTGTAGTAGCGCTTAAGGTCCTTATCGGATCCAAAGGACAGCAGCTTTGACATGAATCCCATGTGGTTTTCCTTTTTGGCCATAGCCCACGCCGTGCAGCTGCGGGCGAGTTAAACACAGATGATTGTACTTTAGCCAAACAAGGCGCGGCCTATACGGTCGAGCTCGACCGCCACGTAATAACTACGACCAACCTGCCACAATGGGACAGGTTAATTTTGGCAGGTCTATCTGGGCAAACGCCGCCTCTCTGCCATGTGGTGCCATGGGGACAGGTTAGTTTGCACTAATTTAAAACGAAAAAGGGCCGCGCACCCAAATGGATGCACGGCCCTCATGCCATGAATGCGAGCGATTCCGCGGCGAGCTATTTACTCAGCAGCCTCGGTGGTCTCGGCCTCGGCAGCGGCCTCCTCGACGGGAGCCTCTGCGGGAGCCTCGGCGGCCTGCTTGGCAGCCTCCTCGGCAAACTTAGCAGCACGCTTAGCCTTCTCGGCAGCCTTAGCCTCAGCGGCGGCCTTGCGAGCAGCCTCGGCCTCAGCAGCCTTGGCGGCCTTGGCAGCCTTGGCCTCCTCAGCCTTCTTGAGCTGGGCGGCAGCGGCGCCACCGAACTTGTCGGCGAAGCGCTGGACGCGTCCACCGGTGTCGACGAACTTCTGCTGGCCGGTGTAGAACGGGTGGCACTCGTTGCAAAGCTCAACCTTCATCTCGGACACGGTAGCGTGCGTCTTGAAGGTGTTGCCGCAGGAGCACGTCACCGTGCACTCGACATACTGGGGATGGATACCCTGCTTCATGGTAGGACTCCTTATTGGTCAGGCGCTGGTTACCGATCAGCGCATAAGGCGTCTTGGTTTCCGACCAAGACAACAAACTCGGCTATGGTACCACGGCGCCGCGTGTCCCACAAAAGGTTCACGGTCTTTGTGCAACGCGGCGTGGCCAACCGCAGCGGACACGCACCCTGTCGCCCCTTCGCCCATGTTGCAGACGTGTAACGCCGCAGTAAGCACACCCCTTTTGGCGCCAGACGGGTACAATGATGAACACTGTACCGTAGCGGAGCGCCCCGCGCGCGCCGCAACCACGCGAAAGGGTTTCCCATGGCCGAGATCTCGTCCTCCCGCATCGTCATCACCGTCCTTGGCAAGAACCGCCCCGGCATCGTCGCCGGCGTCACCCGCGTTCTGGGCGAGGCCAACGTCGACATCCGCGACATCACGCAGTCCATTATCGAGGACATCTTCACCATGACCATGCTGGCCGATACCGCCGAGTCCAAGCTCGACTTCGCCGAGCTGCAGAAGGCGCTGGCCGAGGCCGGCGAGCTTTCGGGCGTCAACGTGTCCATCCAGCGCGAGGACGTCTTTAACTTTATGTACCGCCTGTAGCGAACAAGCCGCTCGGGGCAGCTTGACGTCATATCGTCCAAGCGCGCGGCCCCAAAGCGGACCGGAGAGGAGCGCGCATGGCCTACGACGCCAAGAAAATCTACTACCGCTTCGACGATCACCTGAGCCGCCTGGTTCTGGATTACGAAGCAAGCCGCCAGATTTCGCCTGAGAGCGAAAACCTCTACCACGGCCTGCCGACCGACCCTTATGACGAGGGCCTGTTTGTCGAGCACAATGTCAAGCGCGGCCTGCGCAATGCCGACGGCTCGGGCGTGGTCGCGGGCCTCACTCGTATCTCGGATGTGCACGGCTACAACAAGGTCGACGGAAAGGTCGTGCCCGATCAGGGCAAGCTCACGCTTCGTGGCTACAGCATCGAGGACCTGGTCAACAACGCCCAGGCCGAGGATCGCTATGGCTACGAAGAGGTCGCCTATCTGCTCATCACGGGCTCGCTGCCCAACAAGGAAGAGCTCGACGGCTTTTGCGAGCGCCTGGGCGCCTTTAGACATCTGAGCGACGAATACGTCAAAGAGTTCCCTATGACCACGGTGTCGTCGAGCATCATGAATGTGCTTCAGCGCGCCGTGCTGCTGCTCTACGCCTTCGACGCCGAGCCCGACGCCATTACACCCGAGCACGAGATCGACGTCGCCATCTCCATGCTCGCCCGTCTCCCCCGCATCGCCGCCTTCGCACACATGGCCTCGGTCGCCAAGCGTCGCGGCTCCGAGGTTCATGTACCGCACCCCACACCCGGCCTCTCCACCGCCGAGACCATCCTGCAGGTGTTGCGCGGCGGCATGGCATTCACCCGCGATGAGGCCATGCTGCTCGACGTGATGCTCATGCTGCATGCCGAGCACGGTGGCGGCAACAACTCCACGTTTGCCTGCCGCGTGCTGTCCTCCTCGGCCACCGACCCGTATTCCGCCTACGCCGCGGCTATCGGCTCGCTCAAGGGCCCGCGCCACGGCGGCGCCAACGCCAAGGTAGTGTCCATGCACGAGGACATCCGTGCGCATGTCTCCAATTGGGAGGACGAGGACGAGGTCGCGGCCTACCTGGGCAAGATCCTCGACAAGCAGGCCTTCGACGGCACGGGTCTCATCTACGGTATGGGCCACGCCGTCTACACGCTGAGCGACCCGCGCGCCGAGGTGTGCCGCCGTTACGCGCGCACGCTTGCCGCCAAGAAGGACTTGGGCGAGGAGTTCGCGCTCATCGAGCGCATCGAGCGCCTGGCCCCGCAAGTGATGCGCGATCACGGCATGACCAAGCCCATCTGCGCCAACATCGACCTGTACACGGGCTTTATCTACAAAATGCTCGGCGTGCCCGAGACGCTCTTTACACCGCTGTTCGCCGTCGCCCGCATGGCCGGCTGGTCGGCGCACCGCATGGAAGAGCTCTTCTGCGCGCACCGCATCATCCGTCCCGCGTATCGCCCGGTTATCGAGCCGCTGGAGTACAAGCCGCTCGCCGATCGCTAGGACGCGGACCGTTATAGAACCCGAGCGTGGCCAGGGCATCACCGCCCTCGGCCACGCTTTTTATGCCAGTAGAAAGGGCTGCATCAAATGATTGTGTTTTCCGATATGGATGGAACGCTGCTGACGACCGATAAGCAGATGAGTGATGCCACCTGGGCGATGCTCGACGAGCTTGCGCGCCGCGGTATTGAGTTTGTGCCCTGCACGGGTCGCCCGCTGTCGGGCATCTTTGAGCCCATCCTCGCCCACCCCGCCGTACACTACGCGGTCTGTGCCAACGGTGCCAGCGTCTGGCAGCTCGATGACGGTACGCCCACCGATGCCTCACGTGCCACGCGCATTTTGAGCCGACCGCTCGACCGCGCCATCGCCCATCGCATCCATAGCATTGCCGCCGGCCATGACGTCACCTTCGACATCTTCGCGGACGGGCGGTGCTTCCTCCCCCGCTCGCTCTACACGCGCCTAGACGAATTCTGCGGCGGCGACCCCCACATCGCGGCTTCGCTCAAGCGCACACGAACACCGATCGACATGGATATCGACAGCAAGATCGACGAGGTCGAGACGCTCGAACGCATCGCCATGTACTGGCACGACCCGGCCGATCGCGACGTCATCGCAGCGGAGCTCGACACGCTCGGAGGCATTGAGGTCACGCGTTCGTACGCCATGAATATCGAGGTCATGGGCGAGGGCGCCACCAAGGGAACGGCACTCACGTGGCTGTGCGAGCATCTGGGCGAGCGTCTCGCCGACGCCTGGGCCTTCGGCGACAACATCAACGACATCCCCATGCTGCAGGCAGCGGGCCATGGCATGGCCATGATCAACGCCGAGCCCGAGGACCGCGACGCCGCCGACGCCATCACCGAGTTCGACAACGACCACGACGGTGTCGCCCGCACCATCATGGCCGCTCTCGCCTAGTCATTGGCCAGTCACTGAGGACGTTCTTGAATGACTAGTCGTTGGGGACACTCTTCGCGAAAAAGCTGCAAGAACTGTCCCCCACTGCCGGCAGAAAAGAAACGTCCCCATCTGCCGGATTAAGCGAGACTCTCCAGCACGCGACGGAGCTCCTGCTGGACGGCGTGGTCGCAGTTACAACCCACCACGCGATCGGCCACCGCCTTGAGCGCGGGACGCGCGTTTTCCATCGCGCAGCCCGTGCCGACAAAGCGAATGATCTCGTAGTCGTTCATCGAGTCGCCAAACGCCATGACCTCGTCGCGTCCAACGTCGTAATGCTCCGCGAGCTGCGCGATGCCCGAGGCCTTCGATACGCCGGGCTGCATGGCATCGATCCACGCGTTGCCCGAAGGCGCAAAAGTAAAGAGCTGACCGAGTTCGCGCTGTAGTACGTAAGCGCTGTCCATAACGGCACCGTCATCGCAAAAGATACTCGCCTTGATGATATTTACGCTGGGATCGGGCAGCTCCCAAATGCGCTCGGCATTGGGAAGGTCCTTATCGACCTCACGCACGAACTTGCACTCGTCATCGAGCAAGAAGGACTTGGTTCGGTCAAAAAGTGCAAGATGCAGATTGGGAAACGTCGCGACGGTCTGAGCGAGCTTTCGAATCGCCAGGTGCGAATACACCTCGCGGTCTACCATCTTGCCGTCGGCGTAGACCTGGGCGCCGTTAGCGGCGACAAAGTCCATCTTGTCGCGAACGGGCGCAAAGAACTCGCACAGGCGATCGTAGCGACGACCTGACGATGCGGCAAAATGCACGCCATGCTCGCGTAGCGCCAAAATCAGTTCGTAGGTCTCGGGAGGCACCTGGCCGTTTTCGTCAAGCAGTGTGCCGTCCATATCGGATGCAATCAGTTTAAACATAGAAAAGCTCCCTTCGGGCTTGTTGGAATCGAACGTGTATCCGATTCCAACGTACCCAAAGGGAGCTCAAATAAGACTCCGCGGGCGTAAACGTTACAAGGACCTGGCAAATAGCTCACACATGCCAGAGGTCCTACGGTCGCGGCGCCAGGCGACACGCCACCCCGACGGCCAGTCGTTTAAGAACGTCCCCGATGACTAGTCGGCGTAGGTGAAGGTCGTGACGTCGAACATGCCCTCGGGGCGAATGCGGAGCGTCGGGATGACCGGCAGGGGCAGGAAGATGATGCCCATGATGGGGTCGAGCGGCGACTCAATACCCATGGCGCGCGCCTTGACCATAAAGTCGTCGTGCTGCGCGGCAACGTCCTCGGCCGTGCCTTCGCTCATAAGGCCACCGAGCGCCAGCGGAATGCGCGCCACGACCTCTCCGTTGCGCACCAGCACGTGACCACCTTGGCCCACGGCCTCAACGGCGGCCATCATATCGGCGGCGTTGTCGCCCACCACGCACACGTTGTGCGAGTCGTGGCCGATCGTGGAGGCAATGGCGCCACCCGTGATGGTAAAGCCGCGCACCCAGCCGCGACCGATGTGCTTGCCGACAAGACCCAGGCCAGCGGGGCCGTCGCCGTCGGCGCCCTCGGCTTGCAGCGACACGCCGCGGCCGTGGCGCTCGATCAGCATAATGCGACGCAAGTTCTCGTCAGTCTCGGGACGAACCATGCCCGTGATGGCCTTGCCCGGCACCACGTCAATCACGGCCTCGCCCGACTTAAAGGCATAGTCGAACACGTCGAGCGATAGCTTCGGCAGCTTAACGGAGGCGCGCAGCTCATCGGCAAGGGCCGCAACCTCGGCCATCTCGGGTGCAATCTCGCCCACAAAGGTGCCGTCCTGCGCCACCAAAGCACCGGCGGCATATACGCGATGCGGAGCCGTGGCAAACGTCAGGTCATTGAGCACCAGCAGGTCGGCACGCTTGCCCGGGGCAATCGCACCGCGGAGCTCGTGCGGGTCGCGGCAGCCGTGATCCAGGCCAAACGCCTCGGCCGTGGAGAGGGACGCCATAGAGATAGCGACCACGGGGTCGATACCGGCCTCAATCGCCACGCGGCAGGCATTGTCGATCATGCCGGTCGCAAGCGCATCGGAAGGGGCGCGGTCGTCAGTCGCAAAGCAGCAGCGGCGGGCGCGCGCGGGATTCTCCAGCAGCATCGGCGACAGGTTGGCCAGATCATGGCTGCACGTACCTTCGCGCAGCATCACGTACATGCCGCGAGACAGCTTGTCGAGCGCCTCCTCGGGAATCGTCGACTCGTGGTCGGCGATAATGCCTGCCGCAGCATAGGCGTTGAGGTCCTTGCCGGCAACGAGCGGGGCATGACCGTCGACCTGTTTGGACGGCGTCTGGTTGGCAGCGTCGATACGAGCACAGGTCTCGGGATCGGCCATAAAGACGCCCGGCAGGTTCATCATTTCGCCCAGACCAAAGACATCACCCGGATATTCGGCAAAAAACGCCTGCATATCGGCAGCGGTGATGACGGCACCGGCCTGCTCGTCGGGCAGCGCGGGCACGCACGAAGGCATCATGTATTTGATGGAGATGGGTGCGCGGCGGCCGTCCTCAATCATAAAGCGCAGGCCGTCCAGGCCCGCCACATTAGCAATCTCGTGGCTGTCGGCAATGGCGGTGGTAGTACCGCGCGTCGCGGCCATGCGAGCATACTCGGCGGGACGGATGTTCGAAGACTCGATATGCAGATGCCCGTCAATAAAACCGGGAGCGAGATAGCGACCCTGGCAGTCGATGACCTCAGTTGCCTCATAGGTGCCAGCGGCATCGTCGCGACCATCGTAGAGCACGCCGACGATCACACCGTCCTTGACGGCAACGCTACCGGGCGCTACGCGTTGGCCGTACACATCGACGATCTGCGCGTTGGCAAACAGCGTGTCGACGGGCACGCGACCCTCGGCGGCCTCGATCACAGACCTCATGACCTCAACGGACATACATACTCCTTTAACCGTAGAAAAAAGCTGCGGAGCGGACGGGCCTTCACCGCAGCAAGCCAATAACAATTGTATGCCCAAAAGAAGGCCGCCGATAACACCCCTTCCGCTTAACGGTAAGCGCCCAAAAGTAGTCGTTGGGGACGTTCTTAAACGACTAGTCATTAAAGAACGTCCCCAATGACTACTTGCGACCAAGGCAACGCCGATGTCTTGGCAACGACAGACACTATGACCCAATCCGAGGGCACTAAAAAGATAGGAGCCCCCGCTCGTGACCGCGGGTCGGGGCTGCGACAATGATGTTGAAGTGCCATAGGCGCAGCCGCGCCGCAACGAGGTTGGGAGGCTCCCATGCCAAAGTATTCTACCGCGTTCGGGATGGACGTCCACCTGAGGTCGACCACCGTCTGCGCCCTCGACGCGGACACCGGCGAGGCCGTGACGAGGAGGTTCCCCGGCAACCCCTGGGGCGAGATCGCCGGGTGGATGGATGGGTTCCCCGGGCCGTCGCTCGCGGCCTACGAGAGCGGCTACCTCGGCTTCGCCCAGCAAAGGGAGCTCGCCGGGCTCGGCGTCGAGTGCGTCGTCGCCGCGGTCTCGAAGATCCCCAGGTCGGCCGCCGACTCGGCCTCCAAGAACGACAGGAACGACGCCGCCAGGATGGCCAAGGCGATACTCGCCCACGACATCTCCCCCGTATGGGTCCCCTCCCCCGAGGTCGAAGGCATCAGGGACCTCGCCGGCGCCTACGACGGGGCGACCGCGCGCCTGGCGACCGCCAAGCAGCGGCTGCTCGCCTTCCTCGCAAAGCGGGGGTTCGTCTACGGCGGCACCACGCCCGCCGGCAACCCGAGGAAGTACTGGACCTACGACTTCCTGAGGTGGCTCGACAAGGTCAGGCCGGAGGACGATGGCGGGGTTCGGACGCTCGCCGCCCTGAGGAACGAGGTCGAGGCCGCGGCGGAGGCCCGGGCGGACCTGCTCTCCGAGTACAGGGCCGCCGTGGATGCCAGCCCGATCGCCGCGGAGGTGGCCGCCCTCCAGTCGATCAAGGGCTGCGCCTTCGCGCTGGCCGCAGCCTTCTCGGCCGAGGTCGGCGACTTCACGAGGTTCCGTTCCGGAAGGCAGGTCACGGCCTATTTCGGCCTCGCGCCGAGTCAGAGGTCGAGTGGCGACTCCGTGCGGCTCGGAGGCATCAGCGGTGCGGGCAACGCGCTCGTGAGGAAG
>UQPP01000035.1 GCA_900543025.1 uncultured Collinsella sp. | reverse complement strand
TCACGAGCGGGGGCTCCTGTCGTTTCCGTGCCCCTGGATTGGGTCATAGTGTCTGACGTGTGCTCAACCTGCGGGGTAATGTCAGCAACCAAGCCGAAAACAAAAAAGGCCGAAGCACCATCGGAACTTCGGCCTTCCCTATCTCAGGGTTCCGTCGTATTCAACCATGGCGGATTGCTTTGACAGGCGCCCTACGGCCGTCTTATAGACCTCGGAACGATCGCGCCGCCCTATTGCCACAATCTCGGCAATCTCAACCGTTCCGTCCTCCCGGATTCGAAAAACCATTCGGAGTCCCGCATTCCGCCATTTAATCTTTTTACAGCCGGCGAGCTCGCCGTGAAGCGGCGTCCCGATTTCATCAGCGCGCGTCTTTAATTTTGCGACGGCAATACGGACGAGCCTGCGCTGGGATCCATCTAGTTTTTGATATTCCTTCTCGACGTCTCGATTCAAAAAGCCGACAACAAAATGCCCGCTCATTCGAAAAAATCCTCGTCGGGAATCGCGTCCGGATCCATCGACTCAAGCTCCGCGAGCTCCTCGGCAGTTAAGGCGTCCTCAAACGGAACAAACTCATGCGGACCATGCTTGACTCGATCCGCAGCGACGCGATTTATCTCAAGTTCACGCAGATACTGCAGCGCGCCGTACATTTCCTCATAGGCAGCATAGTCGATAATCACGGTATCGATATCGTTATGATCAGCAATGAACTGAGGCGCACGTTTTGCGCGTTTACGAACGGCGGATAAGGACTTGCTTGCTTCGGTAGCAGAAACAACCTGGTCTTTTGTAAACACCGGTTTTTCCAGAACAAGTGGGGACATTTTGACCTCCAAAAAAATAATCTGGATTATATTTCCAAGTATACTTCAAAATATAATCCAGACTTTTATTCAAAAGAAAAAGCCTTATCGATTCTCAATTGACCCGATGTTTTTGAGCTCGATGGAGATGAGGCCGTTGGGCTCGTTGACGAACTCGATGTACTCGGAGTTCGAACCCATCTCGGCCGGGAAGCTGATCTCGATGCCCGTGTCGGTACGAATCTTGTGATTGCGTACGGCCGCGCGTTCGACCTGCTTGCGCTCCACGGGCACACGCTCAGGCACCTTCTCCTCGGTCAGTGCCGCGCGCACGCTCTCCTTGATAACCGGCTCGTCCTCAAAGACCTCATCGACGATATCCCAAGGCGGCAGTTCCTCGTCATCCTCAACCTTCTCGGCAACGGCGGCTTTGACCTTGGCGAGCGCTACGGCCGTGTTGGCACCGTGCTCTTCGGCGACTTCCTCGACCACGCGCGTCACCGTGTCGATGACCTCCTTGCCCGAAACCCCTGTGTCGCACTGCAGCAGGCCGTCGGGAATGAGCATGCGATCCTCGCCGGCAATCTTGCGCTTCTTATCCACATAGCCGATCTCCATGGTGCTTGCACGCACGATTGCATAGCTCGGCACCTTTTGCGAAGGGTTCGGCAGAATGGCATAGTGGCGCGCGATGTCGTTACGAACCTCGCCCTCTTCGCGACCCACCTCGTGCATGAATGCCTGCTTGGAGCCCAGCAGCATCACGGCAAACCAGCGGGCATCCTCATCATCGTCAAAGTCCGCCACAAGCACGTCGGTGGACTCGGCTTTCTCGGCCTTGGTAAGTTCGGAAGAGATGAACTCCGCAATCTGCTTCGACAGGTCCACGAACTCACGCTCACCAAAGAAATAGCCCTTGAGCTCGCCGCCGAATGCGGAGTTCTCGGCAAACGTGGCACGCTTGTTATCAGCTGAGGTACGAGCGCGCCGCAGGTGCGTGGTTACGAAATTACGCACGGTACGGCTCTCGATATCGAGCTCTCGCTGGCTCATGACGTTGACGGCAGAGTCAAAGTCCAGGATATGCAGAATCGCGTGATTGATTTTCATATACGGCATTCCGTTCTAGATCGATTTCGGCACGAATCAGTATAGCGGTCGAGCCCGCCCCAGGCGCTTCGAAGATTGGTGCATCGGGGACAGGTTGCTTGCACCAATGGTTAGCGCAGGAGCTCGGACTGCCAAGCCTCGAGCTGTTCTGCCAAACTCTTGCCGGCAGCGGGCACGTCGATCTGGGGTCGTTTGGGCAGCAGCGCACACTTAAGAATCGCAACGATGGTCTGCGAGACAAAGCGTCGTGTATCCTCGTCAAAGCCTTGCGCAGCCTGGAGCATCACGGGCAGGCTCTCGCGCAGATTCCCAGCGATATCCGCAAACCGCTCAGCACCCGTAGCCTCAAACACGGAGAACAACGCATCTACAAAACGCTCGCGTTCGCTAGGCGACACTGCAAGCAGCATCTCACGAATGGAACCATCAACGTATCGAGCACCGGCAGACAGGCGCTCACAGTACACGAAGTCGTGACCATCAACCACCCAGCTAAAGGGATTGTGCTGCAGCAGGCTGAACTCGGTGCTCTCAACGATGGCATAGTCCTCCTGTGTCTCGAACATCATGCCAAAGATCGACGACCGAGGTAGCGTCTTGTCGATTCGACCGGAAAGATCGGCAAAGGCGTTGCCGTTCAGAAACTCCTCGACGAAGCCCGGGCCATCATGGGAATACGCCCGTTCGATTCGTTCACGGGCAACATCGGAGCACATCGCTGCACCGTACACCGCAAGGTTTCCACCCTTGGAATGACCCCCGCACAAAAGCGGCCCGCCAATCGCATCCGCCGCCTCGTCCACATAACGTGCCGCGGATTCCTGGGCCGGCACAGGACACCGGAACGCCATGTTAAAGTCTTCTTTCCAGCCCACAATCGTACTATCGGTCCCCCGGAAGGAAAGATAACTAAACCCCGCCGGAAACCGGAACGCCATGGCTGCAAACTGCTCCGTCGCCACCATATCGCTCACAGCACGATAGCCGCAAACGTGCACGCCACGGTAGCGAGGACTTGCTGCCACGGCCTCCAACAAGGCCCTGCTCCCCTCTGGATCCTACAAGTCGTCAATCATGTCCCGATAGCACTCGGCACGCAGCAGCTCGCGTACGTCTAGGCCCTGCCAGTTCGTCAGCTCCGCCATATCACCCGGCAAACGCAAATAGGACAACCACGCAAAGACCAGGCTGTCCACCGCGCAGAACGGCCGCTCCTCAAACGGATCAAACGCCGTCTGAGCATAGGTCAAAAAATTAGGCGAATCCGACATGGCCCTCCCATCAACTATGGTGTATTGGGATGGTGCATTGGGGTCAGGTTACTTTGCACCAAAAGGCGCCCGGGCCGTGTGGACCCGGACGCCTTCATTGTAGCTTTTCGCTCTAGCGAGCTTGATTTAGCAGGAGAAATCGACGCTGTCGATGATGTCCTTGAGGGCCTTGGCGGAGACGGTGAGCTCATGCTGCTCGTCATCGTTCAGCGGCACGGGGACGCGGCAGACAACGCCGTCGCGGCCAACGACGGTCGGCATGGAGATGGCAAGATCGGACAGGCCATACTCGCCCACCATGAGCGAGGAGACAGGCAGAACGGTCTGCTCATCGCGCATAACGGCGGTGCAGATGCGCTTGACGGCCATGGCGACGCCATAGTAGGTGGCGTGCTTCTTCTCGATGATGGTGTAGGCGGAGTTCTTGACGTCCTCGGCGATGCGCTTCTCGGCAGCCTCATGCTCCAGGTGGCCGTGAAGCTCACAGAAGGTGTTCAGCGGAACGCCGGCAACCTGAGCGCTGGACCAAGCGACAAACTCGGAGTCACCGTGCTCGCCCATGACATAGGCCTGGACATCGCGCGGGTCAACCTCGACGTGGGCACCAAGCATCTGCTGCAGGCGGCCGGTGTCGAGCACGGTGCCGGAACCGATGACGTGGCCCTCGGGCAGGCCGGACATCTTGATGGCGGCGTAGGTCAGAACATCGACCGGGTTGGAGACGATTAGCAGAATGCCGTCGAAGCCGGACTTCTTAATCTCGGGAATAATGGACTTGAAGATGCTGACGTTCTTGTTGACCAGATCCAGGCGGGTCTCACCGGGCTTCTGGGCAGCGCCAGCAGTGACGACGATCATGGCGGCGTCGGCGACATCGGAATAATCGCCGGCGTAGATCTTCATCGGCTCGGCAAACGTCATGCCGTGCGCGATATCCAGGGCCTCACCCTCGGCACGGTTCTTGTCCACGTCGATGAGGACCATCTCGGAGAACAGACCACTCTGCATCAGTGCGAACGCCGAAGACGAACCGACGAAACCGCAGCCGACAATAGCGACCTTCTTCTCGTTAACCATTAGAAACTCCCATCTCTCTCCACAAACAAGCCGCCCGGGAACAACCCGAGCGGCTTGTCGTAATCCCAATACATCCAATCGGGACTTTGATTATGCTCCTATTCGCAGCCAAAAATCGACCGTTTACCGAAATTGTTTGCAGAATTCGTAAAATAACTGCACGAAATCGGTTTCGAGCTATTGACGAGCCGAACTAGCTTTCTAATACAGGCCCGCCTCGCGAATGGCCTCGACAGCCAAAGCGATCTGGTCGGGCGGCAAGACCAGCGCCATGCGCACGTGCCCCTCGCCCGAAGGACCAAAGCTCGCGCCCGGCGTCACCACAACGCCGGCCTTCTCCATAAGCTCCTCGCAAAACGCCATGGAATCGGTGCGACCACCGGGAAGCTTGGCCCACACAAACATAGAGCCATGCGCGTTGGGACGCTCCCAGCCCAGGCCCTCAAGACCGTCGCACAGGGCATCGCGGCGCTCCTGGTACTTCAGACGCTGCGCCTCGACCTCATCGCGCGGACCGTTCAGACAGGCGATGGCGGCCTTCTGGATCGGGAAGAACATGCCGAAGTCGATCTGGCCGCGCAGCTTGGCAAAGGCCGAGACCACATCCTCGCGACCGACCAAAAAGCCGATGCGCGCGCCGGTGACGTTAAACGACTTGGAGAGCGAGAAGAACTCCACGCCCACCTCGAGCGCACCGGGGTACTGCAGGAAGCTGCCACCCGGCTCACCGTCAAACACGATGTCGGAGTACGCGTTGTCATGAACGATCAACAGATCATGCTCGCGGGCAAAGGCGATAATCTCCTCGTAGACCTCGGGCGTGCCCACCGAGCCGACCGGGTTCGCGGGCAGCGACACGATCATATACTTGGCACGATCGGCCACCTCGGGATCGATACCCGCCACATAGGGCAGGTAATTATGCTCGGCAACCAACGGATAGTACTCGAGCTTGGCATCGGCGATCTTGGCGCCCGCCTCAAAGACCGGGTAACACGGATCGGGAACCAGAATGGTGTCACCCGGATCGAGCAGGGCCAGGCCCAAATGGCCCACGCCCTCCTGCGTGCCGTTGCACGACTGCACCATAGACGGCGTAATGCCCGAAACGCCAAAGCGACGCTCATAGTAATCGCACACGGCCTGCTTGAGTTCGGGCAGGTCGCGCAGGGCATACTTCCACATCTCGGGATCTTGGGCTGCCTGCGTGAGCGCCTCGACCACATGGTCGTACGGCTTAAAATCGGGCGTGCCCACGCTCATGTTGTAAATGGTCTTGCCCTGAGCCTTCAGCGCGAGAAGCTTGTTGTTGAGCGAGGCGAAGACCTCCGCGCCAAAGCGGTCGAGACGCTGCGATGCCTGCATGGTGCCACCTTTCGATATGAAAAACGCGGCGCTCCGACAAGAGCGCCGCGCGATACGGGCCATCAGATTGCAAAAGTGTAACGCTTGCAACCCCCGTATTGGTTCAATTTAGCCAACCTTAGTCAACTGGATTGAGCGCATCGATCTGCGCAAGCCACAGACGCGAGCTAGCGTCACTCGGCATACGCCAATCGCCGCGCGGGCTGAGCGTCACCGAGCCCACCTTGGGACCATCGGGCAGGCAGCTGCGCTTAAACTGCTGGGCAAAGAAGCGACGGTAGAACGTACGTAGCCACGTGTGGACGGTCTTGGCGTCGTAGACGCCCTCGAAGCTCTTGAGCGCCATGCGGTAGATCTTGCCCGGCTCAAAGCCAAAACGCAGCAGGTAGTAGAGGAAGTAGTCGTGCAACTCGTACGGGCCCACCAAATCCTCGGTCTTCTGCGCAATCTCGCCGTCGCCCGTGGGCGGCAGAAGCTCGGGGGACACCGGCGTATCGAGGATATCGAGCAAGACCTCGGCAATGCGCCCGCCAAAGACATCGGCGGCATAGCGCACCAGATGGCGCACAAGCGTCTTGGGCACGCTCGCGTTGACGGCGTACATGCTCATGTGGTCGCCGTTATAGGTAGCCCAGCCGAGCGCCAGCTCCGACAGGTCGCCCGTGCCAATGACAAAACCGCCAGCCTGGTTGGCCAGATCCATCAGAATCTGCGTACGCTCGCGCGCCTGGCTGTTCTCGTAGGTCACGTCCTGCACGGCCGGATCATGCTCGATGTCCTTAAAGTGCTGCTCCACGGCTGCATGGATCGAGACTTCGCGAAAGCTCACGCCTAGGTCGCGAGCGAGCGACTCGGCATTGGACTTGGTGCGGTGCGTCGTGCCAAAGCCGGGCATGGACACGGCCGTGATACCGGTGCGCGGCAGGCCCAAGGCGTCGAACGCACGCACGGTCACGAGGAGCGCCAGCGTGGAATCGAGGCCGCCCGAAAGGCCGATGACGGCCGCCTTGGTGCCCGTATGGGCAAGGCGGGTCTTGAGGCCGGCGGTCTGCAGGTCGAGGATAGTCTCGCAACGCTCAGCCAGATCACCGTGGTCGGCCGGCACAAAGGGAGCGCGGGGGAAGACTCGGTCGATGTCGAGCGCATCGCGCAGGACAGGTTCTTCGGCCAGTACGCCCTCAAACGAAAACTCAACGGTCGTGGCCTCCGGCGCATCGTCCGCGCGCGTCCACGTCGTCGAGCGACGGCGCTCGGCAACCAGACGGTCAAGATCGACATCGGCGACGGCCATATCGCAGGTAAGCAGTTTGGTCGCGGCGAGCTTCGAACCGTTTTCGTAGACGAGGTTCTCGCCTGCAAAGACCATGTCGGTCGTGGACTCGCCCTCGCTCGCGTCCGCATAGGCATAGGCGCAGTACAGGCGTGCGCTCTGGTTAGAGATGAGGCTGCGGCGATAGTCTGCCTTACCAATGATTTCGTCCGAAGCCGACGGGTTGAGAATCACCGTCGCACCGGCAAGCGCCATCTCGGTCGAAGGCGGCGCCGGCACCCACAGGTCCTCACAGACCTCAACGCCCAGCACCATATCCTCGGCACCCTCATCACAGCAACGGTAGATAAGCCCCGAGCCCAGCGGAACCGGACCCTGACCGGCAAATTCAACCCACACGGGATCCGCAGGCGCCGGAGCAAACCAGCGACGCTCATAGAACTCGCCATAGTTGGGCAGATACTTCTTGGCCGTGAGGCCCAAAAGCTCGCCCGCACAGCACACGGCCGCGCAGTTGTAGATGTTTTCAGCCACCGCAACGGGCAAGCCAACGGTAAAGACGATCGGCAGCTCACGGGTTTCATCGAGTATGTGCACCAGCGCTGCTTCGCAGGCATGCAGCAGCGTGCGGTTATGGAACAGGTCGGCCGCGGTATAGCCGGTCAGGTTAAGCTCGGGCAGCACCAGCGCGCGAACGCCGCGCTCGGTAGCCTCGCGAACAGCCGCCAGCGCAACCTCGGCATTGCCCTCGACATCGGCCACGCGAATCCGCGGCGAGGCCGCCGCCACACGCAAAAAGCCATCAGACTGAGAAAGGTGAAGATTCATAAGAATGCTCCCGTGCGTAGACGCCATTCACAACAATTAGCAAGTCCTATTGTAGTTCAACCGCCGGGTGTAACCGCATCCCACCAACTTGGTGAGCAATTGATGAGTTGATGGTATCTGTTAAATGTCACGTACGATTCACATCTGGTGGGTACCCTGATGGCTGCATGAAACGAAGCAGATTTACACCGGGAGGACCCCGTATGACAACCAAGTACACCGACGCGCCGCGCACGCGCGTCATGACACCGGCATCGCTCAACAACGGCGTTCACGAAAACCATTCCATCGGACAGACCATGGCCATCGCGCCCAAAAAGGGCCTGTTCGATGACATTTCCATTCCTCAAATCATTGCCGGCGCCGCAGCCGCCGCCACGAGCGTCGCGCTTGCCTCCAAGATTGGTATCGCTGGTTCAGTAATTGGTGCTGCCGTGAGCTCGGTCATCACCGTTGTGTCCTCGCAGGTCTACCGCCACTTTATCTCTGCCAGCGCCAAAGCCCTCAAAGGTACGCACGCCGACGTCGACTACCCCGCCGGCGCCTATGAGCCCGTTGAGCTTAATGCCGAGGAGCACCTGGGCGGCGCCGCGACTACGCAGGAGATGCGCCAGGTTGCTGGGCGCGCGACCACGGCGCGCGTTGCCCCCAACAGCTTGCGTGCCAAGGCGGCGGCAGAGCGCAGCCAGACGCAAAAGAAGGTCATCATCTTCTCGATCGCCATCGCCATCGTCGCGGTCATCGCCTGCGCCGGCGCCATCCTTATCACCACCGCCGGTGAGGGTCTGGGCGAGCGCCCCGAGCCAATCCTTTCGTCGCGCACGACCGAGAACGATGCAAATGGCAACACCCAGTCGCAAGATCAGCAGGCACAGGCGGACGGCACGCAAGACAGTTCTACCTCTACCGATTCGTCCTCGAACACCCAAAACCAATCGCAGGGCACCGATTCCTCTACGGCCAACAGTGGCACGCCGTCCGGCACGACCGACTCAAGCCAAACGACTGACGGTTCACAGCCGAACACGGGAGGCCAGACGAGCGACACCACGTCGGGAACGGGCGCAGCAGACAGTAGCAACACCAACAGCTCGAGCGGAACCGCGTCCGGCACGGCATCTGACAACTCGAGCCAAGGCACGGCATCGGGCAACTAAGCACATTTGCCTCTCATAGATAACCGACCTGTATAACGGGCGCGAATCGACAGCGGTTCGCGCCCGTTTGCCTTGGGCGCCGCCATGGCGAACGCCATGCGATGGTAAGATGCTTTACATGTGTAAAGAGGAGATTTGCCATGAGCAAGACAATAGTTAGGCCCACGCTTTCGCTGGGCAACCACATCTATCTGTATCGCCTGCTGCGCGATGCGATTGGATGTGGCAAGCAAACGTTTATGACGCAGGTCGAGGAGGCGCTCGCCGCAGGCGACATGACCGCTTATGACCTGGGCTTCGAGTCCACGCGCGAGTTGCTCGAGGAACTCGACGACTGCATTAAACTGACCGTCTTTAAGGGCGGCCGCCTGTACGCCACCGTCATCGCCAACGAGGCCTGGGATGCCGCACTTGCCAAGGGCGAGGACAAGCCCAAGACCGCCAAGGGCGCCAAGCAGTCCTACAAAAAGAAAAAGCGCGGTGAGAAGGACCTCAAGGCCGTGCGCCCCAAGCACGTTAAGCGCACCGAGCCAGAAACCATGGTTGAAGCCGCGCCGGAACCCGAGCCCGAGGCAGAGATCGAAGTCGCTATTGAGGTAACAGCAGAAGCCGAAACCGAAATCGCCGCCACGACCGATTCCAAAGTCATATCCGAGCAGGAAGCCACTGCGGAGCTCGACGAGGCTCCCAAGTCGACAACCGAAGAAGCCGCTGACCAGCCTGAGACGCCTGCGTTCCAAAACAGCGATGTCTTTGGCGACGAGGCTGAGGACGATCAGTCCGACGAGCCCGCCGATCAAGGCGCTACCGAGTCGGCGCCGGAGCCCGAGACGCCGCAGCCCGCCATCTCGCTCACGGTCGTCTATGATCCCGAGAGCGCCAACGCCGGCATCACCACCATGGCATCCACGCCCATCGAGGCAAAGCCGAGCGTCGAGAACGAGAACGCGACGCAGGTTGAGGTTGAAACTGCAGCTGCGGACGCGCCCGTCACCGTGGAGCCCGCAGATTCCACGACCAGGCCGGAAGCGACGCCGGAGTCCGCACCCGTCATCGAGTCCGTGCCCACCGCTGCTTGCGACCAAATTCCCGCACCGGCACCGGCTTCGGCACCCGCAGCAGCCCCAACCCCCGCACCTGCAGCGCCCGCCATCCCCAAGGACTTCCCCGTCGATTTCACAACCGAGATCTTCTGCCCCGGCCCGCTTCTGCACCAGCTGTCAACCTATCTCCCCTACGGCGCCGACACCCTCGGCATCGTCGGCGAGTACTACTGGATCGCCCGCGAGCGCGGTACCATCGAGGTCGCGCGAAACCGCGCAAGCTTCCCCCTGCGCTACACGCAGGCCGGCGAGCGCCACGAAGTCACCGTGCGCATCCGCCGCAACACCACCGGCGGTCTCGGAGCCGCCTGGACCATCGATAAAGTAGAGCCTTCTACCAAGTAACAAAAAGGGACGATAACCCTCAAGGTTATCGTCCCTTTCTCGTTAGGTCACCTGAGCTCGACTAGTCGCGCGTGAGCTTGCGGTGAATACGATGCGGCTGGGCTGCGTCCTCGCCCAGGCGCTCGATGCGGTTGGCCTGATAGGCCTCGAAGTTGCCCTCGAACCAATACCAGTTGCCCGGATTCTCGTCGGTGCCCTCCCACGCCAGAATGTGCGTGGCGACGCGGTCCAGGAACATACGGTCGTGGCTAATGACCACCGAACAGCCCGGGAACTCGAGCAGCGCCGCTTCGAGCGAGGACAGCGTCTCGACGTCGAGGTCGTTCGTGGGCTCGTCGAGGAGCAACAGGTTGCCGCCCTGCTTGAGCGTGAGCGCCAGGTTCAGACGGTTGCGCTCACCACCGGAGAGCACGCCGGCGCGCTTCTGCTGGTCCTGGCCCTTAAAGCCAAAGCTCGCCACGTACGCGCGGCTGGGAACCTCGGTCTCGCCCACCATCATGTGGTCCAGGCCGTCCGAGACGACCTCCCATAGGTTCTTATCGGGGTCGATGCCGGAACGGTTCTGATCGACATAGGAGATCTTGACGGTCTCGCCCACCTCGAGCTCGCCCGAAGTCAGCGGCTCCAGACCCACAATCGTCTTGAACAGTGTGGTCTTACCGACACCGTTGGGGCCGATGACGCCCACAATGCCGTTGCGCGGCAGGGTGAACGAAAGGTCATCGATGAGCACACGGCCATCGAACTCCTTGTGCAGGTGATGAGCCTCGAGCACCTTGTTGCCCAGACGCGGGCCCACAGGGATGCGGATGTCGGTCCAGTCGAGCTTCTGGCTTGCGCGGGCCTCGGCCTCCATCTCCTCGTAGCGAGCCAGACGGGCCTTGTTCTTGGCCTGGCGAGCCTTGGGCGAGCTGCGTACCCACTCGAGCTCGGCCTCCATGCGCTTGGCGAGCTTGGCGTCGTGGTTGCCCTGCGCCTCGATACGGGCGGCCTTGGTCTCCAGATACGTGGAGTAGTTGCCCTTGTAGGGATAAAGGTGACCGCGGTCGACCTCGCAGATCCACTCGGCAACATTATCCAGGAAGTAGCGATCGTGCGTGACGGCAAGCACGGCACCCTGGTAGTTGTGCAGGAAGTGCTCGAGCCACAGGATCGACTCGGCGTCCAGGTGGTTCGTGGGCTCGTCGAGCAGCAGCAGGTCGGGAGCCTCGAGCAGCAGCTTGCACAGGGCCACGCGACGGCGCTCGCCGCCGGAAAGCACGTTGACCGGCATGTCGGAATCGGGCAGCTGCAGGGCGTCCATGGCCTGACCGAGCTTGGAATCGATATCCCAGCCGTCGGCGGCGTCGATCTCGTCCTGGAGCTTGCCCATCTCGGCCATGAGGGCATCCATGTCGCAGTCCGGGTCGCACATCTCCTCGCCGATTTTGTTGAAGCGATCGACCTTGGCGATCATGTCGCCAAATGCCATGCGCACGTTCTCGATGACGGTCTTGTCATCGTCGAGCGGCGGCTCCTGCTGCAGGATGCCCACGGTGTAGCCGGGGGTGAGCCTGGCATCGCCGTTGGAGACCTCCTCGATGCCGGCCATGATCTTGAGCAGGGTCGACTTGCCCATACCATTGGGGCCCACGACGCCGATCTTGGCACCGGGGTAGAAGCTCAGGGTCACGTCGTCAAGGATTACCTTGTCGCCATGGGCCTTGCGAGCCTGATACATCTGGTAGATAAACTCCGCCATTTGCCTGTTTTATCCTTTCTACCTGCTGTTTCCCTACTCTTGATTCGCTTTAGTGGAAACGAAATAAGGAAATCAGCTCTGAAACGTAACGAAAAAGGGGCATGGTTGCCCACACCCCCTAATACTACCTGGGAAAAATCCCCCAGAACATACCATGAACTGCGTACGCTAGTTTTCCGCAACCTTAGCGAACGGCCCGCTGCGATTTGCGCCACAACAGATACGAGTAGACGTAGACGGCTCCGACCGAACCAAACGCCAGAACCGCAATCACCGCGGCGACGACTTCACTCGAAAGCACGCTGCCTGCCACGCCCATCACAATCAGGCCAATACCCAGCACCATAAAGCAGGCGCCGCCAAAACGCTGCGTACGGCGCCAGTTCTCGGGATCGGCAAGCGCCCAAGGTGTCTTGATACCGAGCGTATAGTTCTGCTTCACACGCGGCAAGTAGTTGCCTACGCCGATGAACAGCAAACCGACAACACCGGAAATCAGCACGTTAACCGAACCGACCGCCGGCACCACGCCCCAGACCGTAAGCTCTCCCAGCCAGCTTATGGCGCACATGAACAAGGTGAAGGCGATTACGAAGCCCTGGTAGAACTTGCCCGAGGTTCGATATGCCTCACCTTTGGGGTCGATGCGCGGCACCACGCAGAACATTGCGAGAAGCGCCAGAGGCAGCACGCCGAGCGCGGAGGCCATCCAGCTAGGACCCCAACCGTCGACGGCGCCGTTCGCGCCCCAGTGCGTGGGAATCTGCGCAGGCAAGCTCGGCATCACCATGAGGTGCGCTACGACATTGGCGACGCACAGAGCGACCAGCGCAATCCACACGCGCGACGATACCCCCGTGGGGTGAATGCCCTTGTTTTCGTTATTCATCCTTATCACCTTCCGTGTTTGTAAAACCCATAAACCAGCCAATCAAATCCTGCATGACGGTGGTGTTTAAGCTGTATACGATGTTTTGGCCATGGCGCTCGTCGGTCACCAACCCGGCGTTTTTGAGCGTCGCCAAGTGATGGCTCAGCGACGGCTTACTGATATCGAAATGCTCAGCAAGCTCCCCCGCCGTGCAATTGCCCTCGCGCAGCAACTCCAAAATGCGCCGTCGCGTTGGATCGGCAAGCGCCTTAAAACCCTCTCCCGGCATAAGACCTCCTCTCATCATCTCTCATAACGCGCACACTATACTCGATATTTAGATGTTTGTCTAACTATCTAATCTTGTACTCAAAAAAATAGCCGCCTCCGCGTAATGCGAAGACGGCCACTTCTCACGCTACAAACGTGTTTTGGAGTTGGCCAACCCGCTGCAACGGGTGCCATCTGCTTCAATCTTATGCGAACCCCGATCCCATTTCAACAAGCCCAAGGGCTCAAATGGAATCGCGATAACACCTATAATGGCGATAGCTAAAACACGATTCGCTTCCCCATCGGAGGATGTCTATGACCGAAACCGCTGCCGCTCTCGTCGAGAGACGCGACACCAAGCTCGAGATTATCATGGGCCGCGAGGCACTCGATAAGCTCGCCGATGCTACGGTGCTAGTGCTCGGCTGCGGAGGCGTGGGCTCCAACTGCTGCGAGGCACTCGCCCGCGGCGGCATCGGTCATTTCGTCATTCTGGATAAGGACATCATCGCGCCCAGCAATATCAATCGCCAGGCCATCGCCTTTCACAGCACCGTCGGCAAGCGCAAAGTCGACGTCATGGAGGCTATGATTCACGACATCAACCCTACCGCTACCGTCATCAAGCGCACCGAATACCTGCTGAGCGACAACATCGATGATTTCTTCGCGAGCGTTTTGGAGCAGACGGACGGCAAGCTCGACTACGTCGTCGACGCCATCGACACCATCTCGGCCAAGCTCACCATTGCCAAATATGCTCAGGACCACGACATTCGTTTGGTAAGCTCCATGGGCGGGGCCAACAAGCTCCATCCCGAGTGCCTCCGCTTTGCCGACATTTTCGATACGGTACGTGACCCCATGAGCCGCATTATGCGCAAAGAATGCAAGAAACGCGGAATCAAGAGCCTGCATGTACTGTTTAGCTGCGAGGAATCGGTTAAGACACAGCCCCGCGACCCTTCCAACATCCACGAGCGCACCGAGCTGGGAACCGCCAGCTTTATGCCGCCCATCATGGGCCAGATGATTGCCGGCGAGGTTATCCGCCAGATCAGCGGCCGCGGCACTGAGCGCGTACGCTCCGATGGCCAACGTCTGGACTAGCAGGATGTCCTGCGATGGAACCGCAATTCTTTGACACGCATTGTCATCTTGATTTGATGCTCGGCCCCGATGCTGCAGCCAGTGAGTCGGCGGCGTCGGGTCTGGGGCTCTTTGACTGCGGGGTCGACCCACGCGACTTTTCGGCCGCAAACGAGCGCGCCCGTCGCCTACCAGGCGTCATCGCTGGCGTTGGGCTCCACCCCTGGTGGCTCGCCGACGGCCGCTGCGGTCCTGCCGAAATCAATCTGCTTTGCGAAGTTGCAGCCCAAGAGCGCTACATCGGCGAGGTGGGACTCGACTTTTCCGCGCGCTTTGCCGGAAGCGAGCCGCTGCAAACACAGGCACTTGACCGGCTCTGCGAGGCTCTCGCGCAACATCCTCTTACCGGGCGTGTGATATCAATTCACGACGTTCGTTCGGCAGGAGCCGTACTGGACGTCCTCGAATCGCATGGACTACTCATCCCAAACCCCAGCTCCCCCGTTATCATCTTCCACTGGTTTAGCGGCACCTCGGACGAGCTTGTCCGCGCGCGCGATGCAGGCTGCTATTTTTCCGTCAACGAACGCATGCTCGCGTCTAAACGAGGACGCGAATACGCACGACAGATTCCACTCGATCGTTTACTGCTCGAAACCGATGCGCCGGCTGAGGCAAACACAGAAACAAGCGCGCAGTCGCTCATCAGATCGCTCGCAAGGGCCTCGATGCGCATTGCCTCACTCAAAAACTGTGACGCAAAGCGCATCGAGTCGGTAGTTTTAGCAAATGCGCACTCTGTTTTTGACCTTCGCTAACCCCTGTGGGCAAAAAACGTCAAATATGAGTACTGCTAGCGAAATGGATACATTACTTTGAGCTTTCCGACCACCAGAATGATCTACGATTGTCCATTAACTAACACTTTTACAGTCACTAATCCTGCATTTTCGCAATATTAAACCCCTCCAAACGCTCAAATCACGTCTGGAGGGGTCGATTTTGCTGCGACTAAATTAGTCACAGTACTCATATTTGGCTTTTTTGACCACCGAGTCACGGGAAGGCACCAATACAGCTCCCCGGGACAGCTCGGCTATTCGACGATTGGTGCTCCGTGGCCCCAAGAACCTTCCATGCCGCACACGGTCGAGGCAAACCCGGCAGCAAAGTCGAGCGCGCGCTCGATAGCCTCGGCGCCATCCTCACCACGCTTGGCGGAATCGAGATAGCACATCAAAAACGAGGTGAGGAACGAGTCGCCCGCCCCCATGGTGTCCTTCATGTCCGTTACCGGTTTAGCCAGCTGGCGGTAATAACGCTCGCCGTCGTAAGCAATGCAGCCCTCGGCGCCCGCCGTAGCCGACACAAAACGCGGACCCAGGCCCTTCACCCATGCCAGACGCTCGCGAATCTCGTCCTCACTCGCGGCATCCGCCGCACTAAAGAAAGCGAAATCGACGTAGGGCGCAATCTGCTCGTAGTACTCGTCGGTGGAGTCGTCCGAAAAGTCAAAAGAGACCGTGACGCCCGCAGCCTTCAACTTGGGCAGCTCGCGCTCGGTGAAGCAATAGTTGCCCGAATGAACCACATCGAACTGCTTCATGTACGCAAGGTCAAAGCGATCGAGGACATAGCGCGCATCGCCACGGATACCGCCCTCGTTGGAGCCAAGGAAGACACGGTCACCGTCAACGACGGTCACGCGAGCCGCTCCGTTCTCGCCAATCATCTGCTCGCACTTGTCAAGCTCGATACCCTCATCCTCGAGGCTTGCAATGACATGCTCGGCAGCGGCATCATTGCCAAAAATGCCCATGTATGCGGAGCGTGCGGCACCGCATTTCTTGGCATAAACGGCGAAGTTCACCGCATTGCCGCCGGGATACATGGTGTGGATATGCTCGTAGCGATCGACGACGTTGTCGCCAAATCCGAGCGCGTTAACGTTAAATGCCATGGCCTTTGCTCCTTCTAGTACTCGACAACACCCATATAGCGACGGAAATCGGGATCGTGATCAAACACCTTGCCGCGTGCGGCACGCAGCTCGCAGTTCATGGCATAGAACAGCACCGGGTCCAGATAGGCACGGACGCTCGCCGGCACGGCTTCCATACCGTACTCCTTGGCATCGAGCACCATCAGTGTATCGGTATGCGTCTTAAGGAACGCCAGGGCGCGCTCGTCCATAGCACGGCACTCGCTGGAGCCCATCTGCAGGAAGTAAAAAACGCCATCCTGAGTAGCCTCGAAGGGGCCATGGAAGTACTCGGCAGAGTGGATGTAGCTGCAGTGCTGCCACTGCATCTCCATAAGAGAGCAGATAGCGAAACCGTAGGTCTGGCTAAAGTTGGGACCGCTGCCCAGAATATAGAAGAACTCGTGCTCCTGGCAAAGCTTGGCAAAGCGATCGCCCAGCTCGGCATTTACCTTCTCGCGTGCCGGGGGAAGAATCTTATCCATCTCGGCGATACCGGCATACATATCGGCAAGATCGGCGTAACCCTCCTGCTGATCGAGCAGCTCTGCCGCAAGCGACAGCGAAATGCCAGCGGGGACCTCGGCCTGCGGCACGCCCTCGCCCCACGGGTAGACCCACGTGGTCCATTTACCGGTGTCGATCTTAGATCCAGCGTTGTCGGTCTGGGCGATCACCGTAGCGCCGGCAGCAAGGGCAATCTCGCAGCCCTCGACGACCTCAGGGGTGTTGCCACTGTGGCTACAAGCGATGACCAGGGACTTCTCGCCCAGACGACGCGGACGCATGATATCGAACTCGCGAGCCGTATAGATATACGAAGTGAAGGTGGTTGCCTCGCGCTGCAGAAGCTCATGGGCCGGGATCAAATCGATCATGGAGCCACCGCAAGCAATCCAGTAGACGCTGTCGAACTTGCCCTTCTCGGCAATTGCCTCTTTGATCAGATCGTGTGCGTTCATATCCAGTTCCTTTCTTGTTTGGCCGCAATCAATGACGTTGGCTGCGTGGCCGATAGTTGTTTTAGTCAATCAGATATTTCTCGAATGCGGCCATGTTCTTGGCATCTGCCGCCGCCGGATCATCGTAGTAACGACCGTCCGTGATTTCCTGGCCCAGCATGCCGTCGAAACCATGGGCGTTGAGCGTGGCGACGAAGGCGTCCATATCGTGCTTGCCATCGCCCCACACCAGATGGCCATACGGGTCACCGTCGATAAAGTGCATCTCGTGAATTGCCCCATCACCAAAGGTGGCAAACCAGTCCTCGAGCGTCTCGCCTGCAACGCCCATCGCGGTTGTATCAACCATGGGCTGTAAGTACGGGCTCGCGACCTCGTCAATCATGCGCTTCGCATCGGAAACCGTCGTCACAAGGTTGCTCTCCTCGGGACGCAGACTTTCCATCGTAAGCACCAGACCGTGCTCGCCGGCATACTCCGCCAGAATGGACAAGTGCTCGCGGCTGCGCTTCCAGGCTTCCTCGCGGTCCTCGTCCCAGTCGCCCCAGCCCGAGTTGACGGACATACGGTCGCACCCAAGTACCTCGGCAAGCTCAATGCCGTGCATAAAGTACGCCAGGCTGCGCTGTTCATGCAGCGGTTTGCGTGCGCAGTATTGCCAAGGATAGACAACATTCTCGGGGCACAGAGTACGATACCTAAGCCCACGGTCTGCAGCTTTTTTCGCCAGGACCTCAGCCTCAAAGTAGCCCGTATGGTCGAGTGTCACATGCGGCTCCGCACACCACAGCTCAATGGACTCAAAGCCCAAACGCTGCTGCACATCAAGGAAGTAATCGAGCGACCACATGATGTAGTGGATATTCATGCCCGCAATCTGTTCGCGGCGCAGCGTCGGCTTGGATTCAGACATCCTATGCCTCCTTATTTCGATCGAACACGATTTGTCCGTCCGACATCGTCATGTCAACCGCAAGATCACGTGCGTCGCGATAATCGAGGTCGAACACATCCCGATCGAGCACGCAGATATCGGCAAGCTTGCCAACCTCAAGCGTACCCAGCTCGTCTTCGCGCATCAGGTCGTACGCGCCCCCGGCAGTCCAAGCGCACAAGAGCTCGACAAGCGTCAGCGTGTTGACCTCATTCACGGGCAGTCCGTCGTCGAAGTATCCGCCGCACGCACTGTAGATTGACTCGCCCAAGCTCGGAATCAACAGCGGCAAATCCGTGCCACAGCACACTGTGCATCCGGAATCTTCCATGCCGCGGCGATTCCAGCTGTGCAAAAGTCGCGTCTCGCCAATTTGTCGACGCATCATCGACAGGCAATCCTCGCGCCGGTCCAGCGTCAGAATCTGCGGATAGACCTCGCAAATTCCACCTAACTTGCCAAACTTGACAAGATCGGTCGGGTCAGAGTTCTCGAGATCGGTAATCGCATGGCGACGAAGCATCCGTCCATGCTCGTCTCGAGGCAGCGAGGCATAGAGCGCCACGGTGCGACGAACGGCGCCATCGCCCTGGCAATGCAAGGAATATCGGAAGCCGTCAGCATCAATTGCACGCAGCTCGTTCTCAATCAGATCCCACTCTGGCTCCTCGACGACCGTCTTGCCGGCAGCGCCCGCATCGGCCGAGTCCTCATAGGGGTCTATCATCTCGGCAAGCCCCGCCCATACGCCGCGATCGGTCATACGGTTGAAGCCAGAAAAACGAACGAACGGTCCCCGGAAGCGCTCTCGCGCCTCGCGGGCATATGCCAGATTTGCACCGGCGCCCACCGGCTGCGACATCATAGAGACGCGAACCGTCAGCTCACCAGATTCCTCACGGCGAGCCATTTCGTCGGCAAAGCCGTAGTAGTCATCAAACGCCATTTCCTTGATGGCGGTAACGCCGCGCTCGTTAAGCATGCTCATGTAGTCCGAATACCCGGCACGCACCTCGGGCAGCGCGAGGAAATCGCTCATCATGCGCCAGATCTTCTCGGCATAGCACGCCTGGGGTGTAAAGCCGTATCGCGCACTGGCGGCAGCATTGAGAACGCAGGTCTCCGCACCCGATGTAAAGCAGACGACGGGGATATCGCCAAAACAATCGTCAAACACAGCTGCCGTATTTGCGTTCTCGGCATCCGATGCCAACGTTTCGGGTAGGTTGTGGCCAAAAGCCGCCGCGCAATCCGGATGATCTTCTTTCCATGTACGCAAGAGCGACACGGCCTCTTTGGCATCAGCGATGCCGGACAGATCAGACCCCAACGTCCGCAGCGCCCAGCCTGTATAGAAGGTATGTACATCGATCAGGCCAGGCATGACGGTGCGGTCGCCCAGGTCAACTACCTCGTCCGCCTGGGTCAAATACGAAGCTACCTCACACTTGGTGCCAACAGCCTCAATTCGATTGCCACGGACCGCTACGAAACCTTCAAACGGCAGGTCCCCCGTACCGGTAAAGACGCTCTTAGACGTCAGGACCGTCAAACGATCAGACATCACAACCACCTACGCCGGAAGCATGCCGGAAATGGCAGTAATGACCAAGCCAAAGACGACCATGAAG
>UQPP01000034.1 GCA_900543025.1 uncultured Collinsella sp. | reverse complement strand
AAGTCGTTGCAGCGCTTGATCAGACGGCAGGCATCGCCGCGGCGGAACAGACGCTGCAGTTTACGCTCGACCGGGGCGTTGCCCTTCTGGACTTCGGCACCCGAGGTCTCGATGGACTCGGTGTTCTGGGTCTTGGAGGAACCGGTGGCGCCACCGATGCCGTCACGGCCGGTGCGGCCACCCAGCAGGATGATCTTGTCGGTGGGGGCGGGGCACTCGCGACGAACGTGGTTTGCCGGGGTAGCGCCCACGACAGCGCCAACCTCCATGCGCTTGGCCACGTAACCGGGGTGATAGAGCTCGTTGACCTGGCCGGTGGCAAGACCGATCTGGTTGCCGTAGCTGGAGTAGCCGGCGGCTGCAGTGGTCACGAGTTTGCGCTGCGGCAGCTTGCCCTCGAGCGTCTCGGAAACCGGGACGGTGGGGTCGCCGGCGCCGGTGACGCGCATAGCTTGGTACACATAGCTGCGGCCCGAGAGCGGGTCGCGGATGGCGCCGCCCACGCAGGTGGCGGCACCGCCGAAGGGCTCGATCTCGGTCGGGTGGTTATGGGTCTCGTTCTTAAAGAGGAACAGCCAGTCCTGGTCCTCACCATCGACATCGACCTTTACCTTGACGGTGCAGGCGTTGATCTCCTCGGACTCATCGACATCGGTCATGACGCCGGTCTTCTTGAGGTACTTGGCGCCGATGGTGCCCATGTCCATGAGGCAGACGGGCTTGGCGTCGCGACCGAGCTCGTGGCGCATCTCCATGTAGCGGTCGAAGGCCTGCTGCACCACGGCGTCGTCGATCGTCACGTCATCTAGGACGGTGCCGAAGGTGGTGTGGCGGCAGTGGTCGGACCAATAGGTGTCGATCACGCGGATCTCGGTGATGGTGGGGTCGCGATCCTCATCGCGGAAGTACTGCTGGCAGAAGGCGATGTCCGCCTCGTCCATGGCAAGGCCGCGATCGGCGATAAAGGCGGCAAGGCCGGCCTCGTCGAGCTCGCGGAAGCCGTCGAGCACCTCGACGGGTTGGGGCTCGGGGGTCTCCATGTACAGCGTCTCGGGCAGGTCGAGCGAGGCGATGCGCGCCTCGACGGGGTTCACCACGTAGTGCTTGATGGCCTCGATGGCGGCCTCGTCCAGGGCGCCCGAGATCATATAGACCTTGGCAGAACGCACGGCGGGGCGCTCGCCCTGGCTGATGAGCTGCACGCACTCGCTGGCGGAGTCGGCGCGCTGGTCAAACTGGCCAGGCAGGAATTCGACGGCAAAGACGGCGCCATCGCTTGCGGGGAGCTCGTCGTAGGTCACATCGACCTGGGGCTCGCTAAAGACGGTAGGCACGCAGGAGCGGAAAAGCTCATCGTCGATGCCCTCGACGTCGTAGCGGTTGATGATCCTCAGGGCCTCGATGCCCTTGATGCCGAGAATCTCGGTCAGCTCGCCCTTGAGCTGCTGAGCCTCGACGTCGAACCCGGGTTTCTTCTCCACGTAGATACGAGAGACCATTGGTTCCTGCCTTCCTGATCGGTTGGGCGTACGGTACGGTATGCGGCAGCGGTCGGTTTGCGGGGTCTGCCCTGCGGTCGCCTTGAGCCACATGTTTGTAAACCTCACTATGATACGACAGCTCGCGGCGCGTTGAGGACGGCGAGGGTGCTACAGTGATGCGCAAACAAGAGAAAGGCATCACATGGCATTCGTTTCACTCGCCATCATCGCGCTCGTGGCCTTTGCAAGCCCCTTCATCGCCTCGGCGATTCCCGGAAAGCCCGTTCCCGAAACGGTCTTTTTGCTCGTGTTCGGCGCGGTGCTGGGACCCCATATGCTCGGCGTCATCCATGTAGATGCCGAGGTCTCGCTCGTGTCAGAGCTCGGTCTGGCATTTTTGTTCCTGCTTGCCGGCTTTGAGATCGATCCCAAGAACATCACGGGCGTCGAGGGCCGCTACGGTATGGCCACGTGGGCTGTCACATTTTGTATCGCCTGGCTTGCCGTGCGCTTTACCCCGTGGTTCTCGGTCAGCCATTTCGACGGTATCGCCGTGACGCTCGCCCTTACTTCCACGGCGCTCGGCACGCTTGTGCCCATCATGCGTGAGCGCTCGCTCACCGGCACGCGCGTTGGCGACTCGATTCTCGCGTATGGCACCTGGGGCGAGCTCGGTCCCGTGCTCGCCATGTCGGTGCTGCTGTCTGCCCGCACCGGCATCCAGACGCTCGTGATTCTCGGCCTGTTTGCTGTGGTCTGCGTGCTGCTGGCCGTGGTCCCAAGTCGTTCCAGGCGCGTCGGCAGCCGCTTCTTTTCGTTTGTCGAGGAACGCGCCGACACCACGTCGCAGACCTTCGTGCGCCTGACGGTGCTCATCCTGGTCACGCTCGTGGCGTTCTCTGCCATCTTTGACCTCGATATCGTGTTGGGTTCATTTGCCGCCGGCTTTGTCTTGCGCTTTATCATCCCCGAGGGCAACCATACGCTCGAGACCAAGCTCGACGGTCTTGCCTACGGCTTTTTGATTCCGGTGTTCTTTACCGTATCGGGCGCAAAGATCGACTTGACGGCAGTGGCGTCGCGCCCGGGTCTGCTCGTGGGCTTTATCGTGGCGTTGTTGATTATTCGTGCCGTGCCCATTCTTATTTCTATGAGCATTTGTCCCGCGACGCGCGATGTGTCGGCGTATGGTCGCATTACCGTGGCGCTTTACTGCACTACGGCGCTGCCGATTATCGTCGCCGTGACGAGCGTTGCCGTCAACGCGGGCGCGCTATCGCAAGATATTGCGTCGGTCATGGTTGCCGCCGGCGCCATCACGGTGTTCTTGATGCCATTGCTCGCGCAGCTCTTCTACCGCGTGGTCGACGCCGCACCGGTCGCCGCCGTGGCAGAGGTTGCCGAGCATCCATCCGATGCGCTCGACATCCTGCGCGCCCATCACGATTTGGCGAGCCTGCTCGCGCGCGAGCACGAGCTGCTGACCTCGCATGGACACGGTCGCGTATTTGAGGGCCTGCCTACGCTCGATACGATTGCCGAGCGTCTTTCCGCCGAGGCGGCGAGCGGCCACATCGATGCCCGCATCGTGGACGCGGCGCATCTTCTTGCCGATAAGACCTATGGTGATGAGATCGACCCGTCCGAGCTGACTCCGCGCGAGCGTCGCCGTCTGGAGCGCGCCAAGCTCGCCGTACACGAATACCGCCGCCGCATGCTGGAGCTCTACGCGCGCGATGAAGCCCAGGACGACGACGGCAAGTAGCAAGGAATGTCGGGATACGGGTTCCGTCCAAATAATAGAAGGCGCGCTGCCTGCGGTTGATGCGGACAGCGCGCCTTTTGCGTTGAACTCTGTTGAGGTTCGAAGCCGAAACTTTCGACCTTTAGGAGCGGGCTGCCCCGTCGACGGGGAGGATGGCGCCCGTGACATAGGAGGACATGTCGCTCGCAAGGAAAACGAAGGCGTTGGCAACGTCCTCGGGCTCGCCCATGCGACCGAGCGGAATAGTGGCGATGATGGGCTTGATGACCTCTTCGGGCAGGTTGGCGACCATATCGGTCTTGGTTACGCCTGGGGCAACGGCGTTGACGCGAATGCCCATGGGGGCGAGCTCGCGCGAGAGCGACTGGACCATGCCGTTGACGGCAAACTTAGACGTGGGGTAGCCGACGCCAGAGGGCTGGCCGTACTTGGCGACCATCGAGCTTGTGGTAGTGATGGTGCCGCCGTGGCCGGCCTCGGTCATGATCTTGGCGGCAGCCTGGTGACCGTTAAAGACGGCGACGACGTTGAGGTCCATAACTTTGGCGAACTCCTCGGCTGTATAGTCCAAAAGGGGTGAGCGCTGGGAGATTCCGGCGTTGTTGACGACCGTATCGAGACCGCCCATATCGGCTGCAGCCTGGGTAAAGGCCTCGGTCACGGCTTCGAGTGAGGTGAGGTCGCAGGAGCGACCCCAGACCTTGGCGTCGGGATAGACGGCTGTCAGCTTCTCAACGGCCGCATCGGCGGTCTCCTGACGCGAGCCAAAGACGGTGACGGTGGCACCCTCCTCGATAAAGCGGCAGGCGATGGCATAGCCGATACCGCGCGTGCCTCCGGTGATGATTGCTTTCTTGCCCTCGAGCAACATGGTGCCTCCATTCTTCGGGGGTGGACGTACGCAGCACAGGATAGCGGCGGACAAAAGCAAACATGTCTGCTTATCGGTGAGCGGTATCCCTGGTTGACACCGAACGGTCAAATTGTTCAAACGCGGATCGCGTCAATGCGCCCCGAGCGTGCAAATAAAAGGGCTCCCGTCCAAGACCAGACGGGAGCCCTTCGAGCAAATGCGTTGTGGGGTGTAAACCGAACTAGTTGGTCATGACGCCTTCGGTCCAGGCCTCGACGTCCTCGATGCGCAGGACGTTGGCGACCTCGGCCACGCAGTCGACGCTGGCAAGCTCCGCGGCGGCAGCCTGGACGTCCTTCTCGAGCGCGCGGTGCGTCAGGAAGATGACCGAGCAGGCATCGCTGACGCCCGACTTGCCGTCCTCGACCTGGTTGATGAGCGAGATCGAGATGTTGTGCTTGGCAAAGATGTCGACCGTCTCGGACAGGGCACCTACGCGGTCGGCGACCTTCAGGCGCACATAGTACTTGGTCTGGAGTTCGTCCATGGGCTTAAAGGCGAGGTTGTGACCATAGGGCTCAATCTCGGGCAGCGGAGCCACGCCGCGGCTGATCTGCTCGGAGAGCGATAGGATATCGCCCACGACGGCGCTCGCGGTGGGGAAGGAGCCTGCGCCAGCGCCGTAGAACATGGTCTCGCCCACGGCGTCGCCTACCACGTAGACAGCGTTCATGGCGCCGTTGACCTTGGCAAGCATGTGGTCGGCGGGGATCAGCGTGGGATGCACGCGGACGTCGACGCCGGCTTCGGTGTTGCGTGCGATGCCCAGCAGCTTGATGGTGTAGCCGAGCTCGCGGGCCTGGGCAATGTCCTCGGCGCCGATGGTACGGATACCCTGCTGGTAGACATCGTCGGTGGTCACGCGGGTGCCAAAGCCGATGGAAGCGAGGATTGCCGTCTTGCTGGCGGCGTCGAAGCCGTCGACGTCGGCGGACGGGTCGGCCTCGGCATAGCCCTTTGCCTGGGCGTCGGCGAGCACGTCAGCGTAATCGGCGCCCTCGGCGTCCATGCGCGACAGGATGTAGTTGGTGGTGCCGTTGAGGATGCCAGCGATGGTCAGGATCTTGTTGCCCACCAGGTCGTGCTCGAGCGTGCTGACAATGGGGATGCCACCGCCGCAGCTGGCCTCGCACTTAATCTGCACGCCGCACGCGCGCGCCTTCTCGGCGAGCGTCTCGACATGACGGCCCAGCAGGGCCTTGTTGGCAGAGACGACGTGCTTGCCGTTCTCGAAGGCGGTGGTGAAGATTTCGGTCGCGGGGTGCTCGCCGCCGATGAGCTCGACGACGATATCGACGGCGGGGTCGGTGACGACGTCGTGCCAGTCGCTCGTAAAGGCCTCGCGCTCAATACCGGCGGCTTCGGCCTGCTCCCAGGCAAGCGCGCAGGCGCGGGTCAGCTTAAGGTCGATGCCGTAGGCTGCCAGGTACTCATCGTGGTGGCTCTTGATCAGACGGGCCACGCCGCCGCCGACGGTTCCCAGACCGATCAGACCGACGTTCACGGTGCGCAGGGGTTCGCTCATAGATAGCTCCTTCGTGCATCTTATGGATGGATTAACCGCTTAAAGGTTGAGTGCATTCTAGCGTGAACCGAGGGCGCGTGCTCGCCAGGCAACAGGAGTCGCACAAAACGGCACCCCGAAACGCTGCGGAAACATTGGAAACATGCTCGCTACAAACGGAACTCCGTAACAAACTGTCAACGTTTGCACCATAAGGTTTGCCCTGTGCGACTGGGGCATGCAGGCGCTCGTCGGCCCCGTCACCACCGGTGCCGCCGTCGCCGTCTCGGGCGAGATCGCCGATGCCTTTGCCGAGCAGGCCAAGGCGTCCAAGCTCGACATCGTCGATACCGAGACCTTTAAGGACGACTCCTCCACGAGCTTTATCAACCAGCCGACCAAGGCCATGCGCAAGATCAAGATCGAGGGCCTGACAGGCGAGCTGACGTGGAATGACGAGGGCCAGGTCGAAAAGCCCGCTACGGCCTATGTGATCCAGGACGGCAAGTACATCGCCGCCTAAGTGCGCATAAAGCGCGACCGGTGAGGCCGTTTTATTCAGGGAAGGGACGCCTGTAACAGAACGGAAACATTACTTTCACACAATAAAGTGGCCTTACTGCATAAAGTAATAGAAATACGCAGAATTATGGATAAATGAACAAATCCAAAGAAAAGTTGAAATAATCGCCACTTTCCTTAACTAAAGCGTCTAGTATTTTGCGAACGCCGAACACGGCGAAGGATGGCCTGTCGGGTAACCGAAACCCGACGAGATTTGAGAGGAGAGCCGCATGTCGAGCCTCACCGGTAAGTCATTGAACCCTGTTATGAATCGCAGGAGCGTTATCGCGAGCGCAGCAGGTCTGGGGGCGATGTCCATTCTAGCCGGCTGCTCCTCCAACGGCGGCGATAGCGGTTCCGCTTCGGGCGACGCTTCGTTTAAGATCGGCACCATCGGCCCGCTGACCGGTGCCAACGCGTCCTACGGCAAGTCCGTTACCCAGGGTGTCGAGCTTGGCTGCAAGGATTTCTCGACCAAGGAGCTGCCGCTTGCCAGCAAGGCCGAGGATGACCAGGCCGACGGCGAGAAGGCCGTCAACGCCTTCAACACCCTGCTCGACTGGGGCATGCAGGCCCTCGTCGGCCCGACCACCACGGGTGCGTCGGTTGCCGTTGCCGCCGAGTGCGGTAACGACCCCAAGACGTTCATGATCACCCCGTCCGCGTCCTCCGAGGACGTCACCGACGGCAAGGATTGCGTCTTCCAGGTTTGCTTCACCGACCCCAACCAGGGTGTCAACGCTGCCAAGTTCCTGGCGCAGAAGTATGCGGACGAGAAGTTCGTGCTGTTCTATAACTCCGGCGACGCATATTCTTCGGGCATCGCAGATTCCTTTAAGGCCCAGGCCGCTGAGTCCAAGCTCGAGATTGTTGACGAGGAGACCTTTAAGGACGACTCCGCCACGAGCTTTACGAACCAGCTGACCAAGGCCAAGCAGGCCGGCGCCACCATGATCTTTGCGCCGATCTACTACACGCCGGCGTCCGTCCTGCTCAAGAACGCCAAGGACATGGGCTACGACGTCAAGATGATGGGCTGCGACGGCATGGACGGCATCCTGGGCGTTGAGGGCTTCGATACCTCTCTTGCTGAGGGTCTGCTGCTCATGACCCCGTTCTCCGCCGACGACGAGAAGAACGCCGACTTCGTCAACGCTTACAAGGATAAGTACGGCGATACCCCCGACCAGTTTGCCGCCGACGCCTACGATGGCGTGCACGCGGTGGCCGAGGCCCTCAAGGAGGCCGGTCTTGGTGTCGACGCCGACCCGACCGAGGCCGCCGAGAAGCTGTCCAAGGCTATGCTCAAGATTACCGTTGACGGTCTGACCGGCAAGCTCACCTGGAACGATAAGGGCCAGGTCCAGAAGGAGCCCACGGCGTACGTCATCACCGACGGCAAGTACGTACAGGCCTAATTGGCCGCCTTACATAGAGCGGTTTTGATCCCAAGCAGGGGAGGTTTTGGCCTTCCCTGCTTGCTTGGTATCTAGGGACGATGTAACGTCCCTGTTTCATACATCAACTGGAAACCTATTCGAAAGGGGGATGTGGAACATGACGGTCTTTATCCAATACCTGGTCAACGGCCTGTCCATGGGCAGCGTCTACGCCATCATCGCGTTGGGCTACACCATGGTCTACGGTATCGCCAAGATGCTGAACTTCGCTCACGGCGACGTCATCATGGTCGGTGCCTATGTCTCGTTCTGCGCCACGTCGTATCTCGGCCTCCCGGGCTGGGTATCTGTAATTCTTTCTTGTATGGTCTGCACGGTTCTCGGCGTTCTCATTGAGGGTCTGGCCTATAAGCCGCTGCGCCAAGCAGGCCCGCTGGCCGTTCTGATCACGGCTATCGGCGTGTCTTACTTCCTGCAGAACGCCGCGCAGCTTCTGTGGGGCGCCACGCCCAAGAACTTCACTTCGCTCGTCACCTTCCAGGTGCCGGAGTTCTTGGCCAAGTTCAACGTAAGCGCCGTCTCGCTCGTCACCATCGTCGCCTGCCTGGTTATCATGGCCGGCCTGATGTTCTTTACAGGTAAGACCAAGATGGGCAAGGCCATGCGCGCCGTGTCCGAGGACAAGGCCGCCGCTCAGCTCATGGGCATCAACGTCAACCGCACCATCTCGATGACGTTTGCCATCGGCTCGGCGCTTGCCGCCATCGCCGGCGTGCTCCTGTGCTCCTACTCGCCGGTGCTGCAGCCCACGACGGGTGCCATGCCTGGCATCAAGGCCTTCGACGCCGCCGTCTTCGGCGGCATCGGCTCCATCCCCGGTGCCTTTGTCGGTGGCATTCTCATCGGCATCATCGAGGCGATGGCGCAGGCTTACATTTCCACGAGCCTTGCCAACTCCATCGTCTTTGGTGTTTTGATCATCGTCCTGCTCGTCAAGCCTGCCGGCCTCTTGGGCAAGTACGTCCCCGAGAAGGTGTAGGTGAGCGTTATGAAGTTTCTTAAAGACAAGCAGACGCGTCACGACTTTGTCACGTACGCCATGTGCATCGTGGCCTTCGCCATCGTGTTCTTTATGCAGTCTAACCACATGATTCCGCGCATGATCGCCGGTCAGCTGGTTCCCATCACGGCCTATATCGTCATGGCCATTTCCCTCAACCTCGTCGTCGGCATCGCGGGCGACCTGTCGCTGGGCCACGCAGGCTTTATGAGTGTCGGCGCCTATACGGGAATCGTCACCGCCGTCGCGCTGGAGAGCGCCGTTCCCTCCGATCCGGTGCGCCTTATCATCAGTATCGTGGTCGGCGCCATCGCTGCCGCCATCCTGGGCTTCTTGATTGGCATCCCGGTCCTGCGCCTGAGCGGCGACTATCTGGCTATCGTGACCCTGGCTTTTGGCGAGATCATCAAAGAGATCGTCACCTGCCTCATTGTGGGCGTCGACTCCCGCGGCCTGCACGTGATCTTTAACATCACGGGCAACTCTACGATCGACGACCTGCACCTGCTCGAGGACGGCACCGCCATCATCAAGGGCGCCCAGGGCGCCTCGGGCGTGTCGACGTACTCGACCTTCCTCGCCGGTGCCATCCTGGTCATGGTCGCACTCGTGATCGTGCTCAACCTGGTTCGCAGCCGTACCGGCCGTGCCATTATGGCCGTGCGCGATAACAAGATTGCAGCCGAGTCCGTAGGCATCTCCGTCACCGAGTACCGCATGATCGCCTTCGTGGTTTCCGCTGCCCTCGCCGGTGCTGCCGGAGCCCTCTTCGGCGGTAACTTCTCGCAGCTCTCCGCCACCAAGTTCGACTTCAACACGTCCATTCTCATCCTGGTGTTCGTGGTCCTGGGCGGTCTGGGCAATATGCGCGGCTCCGTCATCGCGGCGGCGCTGCTCACGGTGCTTCCCGAGCTGCTTCGTCAGTTCTCGGACTACCGCATGCTCATCTACGCCATCGTGCTGATCCTGGTCATGATTTTTACCAACAACCCGCAGCTCAAGGCGTTCTTCGGTCGCGTCAAGGACCGCTTTGCTTCCAAGAAGGAGGTGGCAGCCGATGCCCAGTAAATTTGAGTTCAAGAAGGGCAAGATGGTCCCGTATCCTTCTGGCGCCATCGTTCCCGATCGTGACCTGGGCGAGCGCCCTGCACTCGAGTGCATCCACCTGGGCATTGAGTTCGGTGGCCTTAAGGCAGTCGACGACTTTAGCCTGACTATCGGCAAGACCGAGATCGCCGGTCTGATCGGTCCCAACGGCGCCGGCAAGACCACGGTCTTCAACCTGCTCACCAAGGTGTACCAGCCCACGCATGGCACCATCCTGCTCGACGGCGAGGACACCTCGGGCAAGTCGGTCTACCAGGTCAACCGCATGGGTATTGCCCGTACCTTCCAGAACATTCGCCTATTCAACACCATGACGGTGGAGGATAACGTCAAGGTCGGCCTGCATAACCAGGAGCGTTACTCCGGCTTTGAGGGCGTGCTGCGCCTGCCGACGTATTGGAAGCACGAGAAGGCTGCTCACGAGCGCGCCATGGAGCTGCTGTCCATCTTTGATATGGAGCATCTGGCAAACGAGCAGGCCGGATCGCTGCCTTACGGCGCTCAGCGTCGTCTGGAGATCGTCCGCGCGCTTGCCACCAACCCCAAGCTACTGCTGCTCGACGAGCCTGCTGCCGGCATGAACCCGTCCGAGACCGCGGAGCTCATGGAGAACATCGTCAAGATTCGCGACACCTTTGGCATTGCCATCATGCTTATCGAGCATGATATGTCGCTCGTTATGAACATCTGCGAGGGCATCTGCGTGCTCAACTTTGGTAAGGTCATCGCCAAGGGCACGGCAGAGGAAATCCAGAACAACGACGCTGTTATTGAGGCATATCTGGGCAAGCAGGATAAGGGGGAGAACTAAATGGCAGAGCCGATGCTTTCCGTCTACAACATCAACGTCTGGTACGGCGCCATCCACGCCATTAAGGACATCTCCTTTAACGTTAACGAGGGCGAGATCGTGGCCTTGATTGGTGCCAACGGTGCCGGCAAGTCCACAACGCTCAAGACCGTCTCGGGCCTGCTGCGTTCCAAGACCGGTTCCATCAAGTTTATGGGCGAGGACATTACCCATACGCCCGCCGACAAGCTGGTTGGTAAGGGCCTGGCTCAGGTCCCCGAGGGTCGTCGCGCCTTTTTGCAGATGACGGTCGAGGAGAACCTGGAGATGGGTGCCTATACGCAGCCCAAGTCCACGGTGGCTCCGGGCCTGGAGCGCGTCTACGAGCAGTTCCCGCGCCTGAAGGAACGTCGTCGCCAGGTCGCCGGCACCCTTTCGGGCGGCGAGCAGCAGATGCTCGTTATGGGGCGCGCCCTTATGAGTAACCCCAAACTGCTTATGCTCGACGAACCTTCCATGGGTCTGGCACCGATTCTGATCGAACAGATCTTCCAGATTGTCGAGGACCTGCACAAGGCCGGTACCACGGTGCTTCTGGTCGAGCAAAACGCGCAGATGGCGCTTTCCATCGCCACGCGCGGTTACGTGCTCGAGACCGGCAAAATCACCATGACCGGCACCGGTCAAGAGCTGCTGCACGACGATAACGTCCGCAAGGCCTATCTGGGCGGTTAATCCATTCAACAAAGGGGGCGCTGACCAACCCGGTCAGCGCCCCCTTTTAAGTTGCGGTGAAATAGGGACTAAATGGGGGCGCTAGACGCCAAAACAGTCCCTATTCCACCGCAACTTCATGGGGGCGTGCGACAATGCCCATCGGAAAACGTTTGTCATCTGGGGGTCTATCTATGCTGTACGAGTTTTGTGCCGAAAACTTTGAGCGGGTGCCGGCGGCTATCGATGCCGGTGCAAGGCGTATCGAGCTGTGCGACAACCTTGCCGTTGGTGGCACCACGCCTTCGGCCGGCGTTATCAGCGCTACGACCAACTATGCCCACGAGCACGATGCACGGGTGATGTGCATGATTCGCCCGCGTGGCGGCGACTTTCACTACAACCAGGACGAGCTGCGTATGATGGAGATGGACCTGGGCCTTGCCGTGAGCGCCGGCGTTGACGGCTTGGTCTTTGGCTGCTGCAAGCCCTGCGCTGGCGGATGGGCGCTCGACGAACTTACGCTTGGCGCCCTCGTGATGGCTGCGGGCTGCGCGACCGAGGAATGTAAGCGTGAGCCCATCGACATCACCTTCCACATGGCGTTTGACCAGCTCTCGCCCGAGGCTCAACTCGATGCCGTCGACACGCTCGCCGATTGCGGCGTTACGCGCATCCTGACGCACGGCGGTGCCGCCGGCACGCCGATCGAGGACAACCTGGAGCATCTGTCGCGTCTTATCGAGTGTGCGGGAGACCGCCTGACCATCCTTCCCGGCGGCGGCATTTCCACGGCCAACCGCGATACCGTGGCGGCGGCACTGGGCGTCTCCGAGCTCCATGGCACCAAGATTGTGCCGCTGGAGGTATAACCCGTGGCGCTGGTATTTGACGTTCAGCAGGCGAACGGTAAGCCCGACGACAACCGTCGTCCCGGCACCGCGTGCCCCTTTTGCGATACCGAGGAACTCGCCAATATCATCCGGCGCGACGGTGACTGCATCTGGCTCGAGAATAAGTTTAAGACCTTGCGGGCCACTCGCCAGACCGTATTGATTGAGTCGTCCGACCACGACGCCGACCTGGTGACCTATGCGTCGGACGAGCTGCATCATGTTATGCGGTTTGCTCTGGATTGCTGGCAGCAGATGATTGACTCCCGGCAGTATCGCAGCGTTCTCATGTACAAGAACAAGGGCCCACTTTCGGGCGGCAGTCTGGTCCATCCGCACATGCAGATTGTGGGTTTGGAGCAGGAAGACGGCTACGCTTCGCTGATTTCTGCCAATTTCGAAGGCATCAATGTCTGGCGACAGGGGAGAATCGCGGTCAACATCTCAACCGAACCGATCATGGGGTTCTTTGAGATCAACGTTTCAGCCCCGCAGGGAATCGCCGCCAGCGATGACACGAGAGACCAAGCCGAGGCGGATCTCTTCGCCGACGCAATCCAGGTAGCTCTGCGCTATATCTTGCACGAGCACCATGGCGGTCGTGCAGAGTCGTACAACCTGTTCTTCTATCACATGAGCGGCCGGACCATTGCCAAGGCGCTTCCACGTTGGGTGGTTTCACCCTACTTTGTCGGGTATCGGCTGGCTCAGGTCAATGCTGAGACCACGCTCGATGTCGATGCGGAGCGACTCCGCGCACATCTGGAGGCGCTCACATCGTAAAGTGAGCGCCCGCACACTGCGGACGGTTTAGCGCGCCATTGCATCGCGGCCGGCCTCGACGCGCTTGCGCTGGGCGGCACGCTCCTCGCCGGTTAGACGCTCAAAGAGATGCCCGATAAATGAGGCGAGTACCTGCTGAAACAGCGTTCCGCACATGACGGGAAACACGACTTCGCCCGGAAAGTACTGCGTGGCGATGACGGCGCCCGAAGAGATATTACGCATGCCGCAGGTAAAGCACATGGTAGTCGTCTCGCTATATGGCAGATGCAGTGCGCGGGCGACCAGAATGCCGACGGCAAAGCCGCTGATGGCGAAGGTCAAAATAAAGAGGGCGACTTCCAGACGCACCGCGTTCATGTGCAGCACGTACTCACTCATGGCGGTGGAGTTGGAGGCGATAACGCCCATCATCATGAACTTGCAGGCGGGCGAGAGCGCGGGGGAGAGCTTCTCGTGTCCCCATCCACGCGTGAGCTCGTTGATCACGATGCCGAGCACGGCGGGGATGGCGATCATAAAGGCCATGTCCTGCATCATGCTCGGCACATCGATCGAGACGGTGGCACCCAGCAAGAGCTTCAGCGTGAGCGGAATCGTCACAGGCGAGATAACCGAGGACGTCAGGATAATGGTGAGCGCGAGCGGGCCGTTGCCGCCGAACATGCTAATCCACATAAAGGCAGTGACTGCCACGGGTACGCTGTACTCGAGCACGATGCCGCAGACAAGGTTGGGGTTGGAGCCAAAGAACAGCGATCCCATGGCATAAGCTGCTATGGGAATAAGCACCGCCGAGACGAGCAGCGCCAAAATCAGGTGCAGCGGACGGCGGAACACCTCGGCTACCTGGTGGAAGGTGTTGCTGAGCGCGCCTTGGAACGTCATAAAGGCGAAGAGAGCGGGAACGATGGGCTTAAGTACGCCGATCTGCTGGGGAAAGAGCATACCGAGCGTTACGCAAATCGGAACGATGACCTGCATATGCCCCGCGAGGAACTTTCCCAGTCCAACCCATTGCTTCATCTGCTCTTGTGACTCCCTTTGCTCGTAAATCCGTTTTGAATGGATATGCTAGACGCTCGCATGCATCCGTGCGTTAGAAACGCTCGATTATTTCGAGGGTATTACCGGCATCGTTTACCGAAACCACGGCGTGCTGCGAGGCTCTGCGTCCGTGCCGCACGGTATAATAAACCCGTTCAACAGATCTGCCTGCCGAAGTGGGCATACACAGAGGACTCATCGCTATGAACCGTGAGAGGTATCGCGGCGACCTGCCCCTATCGGGGGTGGGCGCTCATGTCATCGCTTAAGACGACGCATCGCTGGGCGGTCGCTCGGCAAAACCCCGAGCTCGAAAAGGAGCTTTCGGCTGGCCTGGGCATACCCAGGCTGGTGGCGCGCATTATGGTTGCGCACGGCATTGCCTCGATTGAGGAGGGGCAGCTATTTCTGACGCCTTCGCTCGACCGTGATTGGGCCGATCCGCTCGTCATTCCGGGCATGTCGGTTGTTGCCGATCGTGTCGAGCACGCCATCCGCAACCGCGAACGCATCGCCGTCTTTGGTGATTTTGACGTCGACGGCATTACGTCGACTTGTCTGCTGACCGAGGCGCTGCGGACGTTTGGCGCCGATGTCACACCGTTTATCCCGCACCGCTTTGACGAGGGTTATGGCCTTTCGCGCGCCGCGCTCGATCGCGTCAACGAGCTCGCCCAACCCAATCTGATCGTGACCGTCGATAACGGTATCGCGGCCAAGGATGAGGTCTCCTATCTGGAGAGCCTGGGAATCGATTTGGTGGTTACGGACCACCATGAGCCGTCCGACCAGGTGCCGCAGGGCGTGCCCCTGACCGACCCCAAGCTCGAGGATGAGGGGCCCTCGCGTGAACTTGCCGGTGCCGGTGTGGCGCTCAAGCTGGTGCAGGTTTTGGGCGAGCGTCTGGGCAAGCCGTCGTATTGGCGTTCGCTGATTGAGGTTGCGGCGCTGGGCACCGTGTCTGACATGATGCCATTGACGGCCGAGAACCGCGCGTTGGTCGCCGAGGGCATCCAACAGATGCGCGTGACGGTTCGTCCCGGCTACATTGCGCTTGCAGCGCTCGCCAAGGCCGACCTTTCTACCATTACGGCGGACGGTCTATCGTTCTCGCTCATTCCCCGCTTAAACGCCGCCGGCCGCATGGCCGATCCCAAGCTGGCGCTCGACCTGCTGCTTGCCCGCGATCCTATCGAGGCAAGTGCACTGGCGGCCGAGCTCGAGGAGATCAACCGTCAGCGTCGCGAGATTGAGGCGGAGCTCACGCGTGATGCCATGGCAAAGGTCGAGGAGACCTATGATGGCGGTCGCGCAATCGTCGTGGGTGGCGAGGGCTGGCACGAGGGCGTTAAAGGCATCGTGGCGAGCCGCCTTACCAACCGATATCACGTGCCGGCGTTGCTCTTCTCTATCGAGGACGGTATAGCACGTGGCTCGGGTCGCTCGGTGGGCAAGGTCAACCTGTTCGAAGCCGTCGAGCGCTGCTCCGACCTGCTGATTCGCCGCGGCGGACATGCCGGTGCGGTGGGCGTGACCATCGAGGCGTCTAAGCTCGATGAGTTTCGTCGTCGCCTTTCCGCCGTGTTGTCCGAGCTTCCCGCCGAGGACTTTGAGGACACCGACGAGGTTGCCGCCACGGTTGACCTTTCCGAATTGAATATCGAGACCATCGAGCAGATTTCCCGCCTTGAGCCGTTTGGCCAGGGTAATAAGGTGCCGCTGCTGGCTGCCGAGGGCGTGACGATGTGCGATCGCGCCGTGGTGGGCAAGACCGGCGAGCATATGCGCTTCGTGGCGACGGATGGCGCCGCGAGTGTGCCGGCCATCATGTTTCGTGTGCCGCAGATCGATAGGCTTATCAATTGCGACAGCGCTGTCGACTTGGTGTTCGAGGCCGTTGCCGAGCATTGGCAAGGTCGCGTAAAGCCAAAGCTCATGATTAAGGATGTCTTGGTCCGCGATACCACGGCGCCCAGCGTTGACGACCCGGCATGTGAGCTTCGCCGCGGCGTACAACCGGCGGATTCTGGGCTGCGCCTGGAGTCGCGTAAACGCGAGACGCTTGCTCAGCTTTCCTATACCGAGCTCACGCGCTCACTCATTCACAGCTTTATCGGATCGAACCAGCCGCACCGCGCGCAGGTCGAGGCGCTCGATGCCCTGGCCGATCACCAAAGTGTTCTGGCCGTTATGGGAACGGGGCGCGGCAAGTCTCTTATCTTCCATGTGCATGCCGCGCGCGAGGCGGTTCTTCGCGGGCGTGCGAGTATCTTTGTCTATCCGCTGCGCGCGCTCGTTGCCGACCAGGCCTATCACCTCTCGTCGACGATGGCCGCGCTCGGCATTGGCGTAGGCGTGCTGACCGGCGAGACCGTGGAAGCCGCGCGCGATGACGTGTTTGCCGGCCTGGCTTCGGGTCGCACCGGCATCGTTCTCACGACGCCTGAGTTCCTTTCCATCCATCGCGATCGCTTTGCGCGTTCTGGACGTGTCGGCTTTGTCGTTATCGATGAGGCACACCATGCCGGTCTTGCCAAGGGCGGTGACCGGAGCGCATACCTCGACATGCCCGATATTCTCAAGGCCCTGGGCAACCCCGTTGTCATGGCCGCGACTGCCACCGCAACGGCTCCGGTTGTGGCCGAGCTCGCCCGCGTGCTACCGATTACCCGCACGGTGGTCGACGAGACGGTGCGCGAGAACTTGCAGCTCGAGGATGACCGAGACCTTGCGAGCCGCGAAAATCGCCTGGTGTCGATCGTGGCGACGGGGGAGAAGACCGTTATCTACGTGAACTCACGCGACCAGTCCGTGGCGCTTGCCAAGACGTTGCGCAAACGCGTGCCCGACTGTGCGACCCAGATCGCGTTCTATAACGCCGGGCTTGCGCGCTCCGATCGCCGCCGTGTTGAGGAAGCCTTTAGAGACGGAAGTCTCAGCTGCATCGTTTCAACCTCGGCCTTCGGTGAGGGCGTCAACCTGCCCGATATCCGTCATGTCGTGCTCTACCACATGCCGTTTGGTGCGATTGAGTTTAACCAGATGAGTGGCCGTGCCGGTCGCGATGGACAGCCCGCCGTGATTCACCTGCTCTATTCGTCGCGCGACGCCCGCATTAACGAGCGCCTACTCGACTGCTATGCGCCCGAGCGCGATGAGCTCGTCACGCTCTATCGTGCGCTGCAGACCATGTGGCGCTCCAACCGTGGCAAGACAGGGGACGATTCATTCTGCGCAAGCGATATCGACATTGCGCAGATGTGCCTTGCAATCGACGCGCGCACGCCGGTCGATGAGCGCTCGGTGGCAAGCGGCTTGGGAATCTTCGAAGAGCTCGGTTTCTGTCGCGTTTCGGGGTTTGACGATACGCGTCGCATCTCAATGGCAGAAAACCCCGGTCGCGTGCAATTAAGCAGGTCAATTCGCTATTTGGAGGGCTTGCGCTCGCGCATGGAGTTCACGGCTTTTCGGAGCTGGGCACTCGATTCGTGCGCTTCTGATATGCTAGCCAAAGTTAACCGCCCGATCGTACCGCGGGCCTAGGGGAAGGGGACCTCGATGGATGCCGCAGCCCGTATCGCCCATGATTCCACCCTCCAGCCGTTTTCGGAGATGGAGCACTATAAACATGCCGATGAGCTGCCGCCCGAGATTATGGCGGACAGCTACGACAAGCTGGAGCGCCTGTGCCTCAAATATATGAATGAGGATGACTTCTCCAAGGTGGAGCAGGCCTACTGCTTTGCCGCCGAGAAGCACTGCAACCAAAAGCGCCGCTCGGGCGAGATGTACATTAACCATCCCGTCGAGGTTGCCATCATTCTGGCCGACCTCAAGATGGACTGCGATGTGGTGTGCGCCGCGCTGCTGCACGATACTGTCGAGGATACCGAGACCTCGCTTACCGATGTTTCCGGCCTGTTTGGCGAAACCGTGGCAGAACTCGTCGACGGCGTGACCAAGCTTACCAACATCGAAGTCGACAGCATGGACGAGAAGCAGGCCCTCACGCTGCGCAAGATGTTCCTCGCCATGTCCAAGGACATTCGCGTCATCATCGTCAAGCTCGCCGACCGCCTGCATAACATGCGCACGCTTGCCGCCCTGCGTGAGGACCGCCGTCTGTTTAAGGCACGCGAGACCATGGACGTATACGCGCCTCTGGCCGACCGCCTGGGCATGAGCTCTATCAAGTGGGAGCTCGAGGACCTGTCCTTCTTCTACTTGGAGCCCGATGCCTACCAGCGCATCGCGCGCATGGTAGCCGAGTCGCGCGAGGTTCGCGAGCGTTATCTGGCCGAGACCATCAAGACGCTCACCGATGAGCTCAATCGCATTGGTCTTGAGGGCTTTCAGATCAACGGTCGTTCCAAGCACTATTGGTCCATCTATCAAAAGATGAAGCGCAAGGGCAAGGAGTTCTCCGAGATTTACGACCTGGTGGCGCTGCGCGTCATCACTCATTCGGTGCGCGATTGCTATTCCACGCTTGGCGCCGTGCATACCTTGTGGCATCCCATGCCCGGTCGCTTTAAAGACTATATCGCCATGCCCAAGGTCAATAACTACCAGTCGCTCCATACGACGGTTATCGGCCCCACGGCCCGTCCGCTCGAGATTCAGATTCGAACCTACGAGATGCACGAGCAGGCAGAGTACGGCATCGCCGCCCACTGGCTCTATAAGAAGTCGGGCGGATCGTCTGCGTCTAAGACTAATGATGCCCAGCGTCTAGACGACCAGATTAACTGGCTCAAACATTCGCTCGATTGGGCTGCGTCTGACGAGATCACCGACGCCAAGGAATACCTGCACTCGCTGAAGGTCGACTTGTTTGACCAGGAGATTTTTGTCTTTACGCCCAAGGGCGAGGTCATGGCGCTTCGTGCTGGCTCTACACCGCTCGACTTTGCCTACGCCGTTCATACCGAGGTCGGCAATCACTGCGTCGGCGCCAAGATCAACGGTGCGGTGGCGCCGCTTACGCACGAGATCAAGACGGGCGACCGCGTTGAAATCCTGACCAACAAGAGCTCCAAGCCGTCGCGTGATTGGCTCAAGATCGTCAAGACGCCTTCGGCCAAGTCAAAGATCCGCCGTTATTTCGCCGCTGCGACCAAAGACGATGACGCTGCCGCCGGTCGCGATATACTGGCCAAGGACCTGCGCAAACGCGGGTATGGCATCTCTACGCCGCGATCCACGCGTGCGCTCAACGCCGTGGCGGAGCAGTTTAACTACAAACAGCTCGAGGACCTGTTCGCAGCCGTTGGCGCGGGCAAAGTCGCCCCACGTGCCGTGGGTAACAAGGTCGAGCAAATTTTGGACCCCAAGCCCGAGGAACAGGTCACCAAGGCCGAGGCTATCGCCGAGGTCGTGAAACAGCCGGCTCGAGGCTCCAACCGCAAGCCGCAAAAGCGTGGCAAGAGCGCAAGTAACGGCATTATCGTCAAGGGCGAGAGCAACAGCGGTCTGCTGGTCCGTCTGGCGCATTGCTGCAATCCGGTGACGGGCGACGATATCGTCGGCTTCATCACGCGCGGCCGAGGTGTCTCGGTGCATCGTGCCAACTGCCCCAACGTCAAAGGCCTCATGGAGCACCCCGAGCGCATGATTGACGTGGAGTGGGACGGTGCTGCCGATACGCTTTTCCAGGTCGAGATTGTGGTCGAGTGCCTGGATCGTATGGGTCTACTCAAGGACGTCACCATCGCCATTGGCGATGCGGGCGGCAATATCCTTTCCGCCGCTACCTCGACCAACCGCGAGGGCATTGCGACCCTGCGTTTTATGGTCGAGATTTCGGACGCGAGTGGTCTGGATCCGCTGCTGGC
>UQPP01000033.1 GCA_900543025.1 uncultured Collinsella sp. | reverse complement strand
CTGGCTCCCCGGGTAGGACTCGAACCTACAACAGCGCGGTTAACAGCCGCGTGCTCTACCATTGAGCTACCGAGGAATAGGTGCGTGCTCTCAAGCATCGAAGTTTATTATACGGACGAATCAGCTCAGGGCAAGAACTTTTTTAAGAAATTTTCCGACCTAGTCATTGGGGACGTTCTTAAACGACCAGTCATTCAAAAACGTCCCCAACGACTACATGAAAGCGCCCTCAAGCGGATGTGCTTGAGGGCGCCTCTTGCTTGACTAGCTTTCGATATAGTCCTTGAGCTTGCTCGAGCGGCTCGGGTGGCGAAGCTTGGCCAGAGTCTTGGACTCGATCTGGCGGATGCGCTCGCGCGTGACGCCAAACTCGCGGCCGACCTCCTCGAGCGTACGGGGATGTCCGTCGACAAGGCCAAAGCGCAGCTCGATAACCTTGCGCTCACGATCGGCAAGCGAATCGAGCACCTGGGTGAGCTGCTCCTGCAGCATGGAGAAGCTGGCCGCATCGGGCGGAACGATAGCCTGGGAGTCCTCGATGAAATCGCCCAGCTGGGAATCCTCTTCCTCGCCGATGGGGGTCTCGAGCGACACGGGCTCCTGCGAGATCTTCTGGATCTCGCGAACGCGGTCGGCGCTCATGTCCATCTCGGCACCGATCTCCTCGGGGGTCGGGTCGCGACCCAGGTCCTGAAGGAGCTGGCGCTGCACACGGACGAGCTTGTTGATGGTCTCGACCATGTGCACGGGAATACGGATGGTACGGGCCTGGTCGGCGATAGCGCGCGTAATGGCCTGACGGATCCACCACGTGGCGTACGTGGAGAACTTAAAGCCCTTCTGGTAGTCGAACTTCTCGACGGCGCGGATCAGACCGAGGTTGCCCTCCTGAATAAGGTCCAGGAACAGCATGCCGCGACCGACATAGCGCTTGGCGATGGAGACGACCAGACGCAGGTTTGCGCTGATGAGTGCCTGCTTGGCTTCGAGACCCACGTTCTCAATGCGCGTAAGACGACGCATCTCGGCGCGGGTGAGCTCAATCTCGCCTGCATCGGCAGCCTCGAGTTTCTCGGTAGCCTCGAGACCAGCCTCAATCTTCATGGCCAGATCGACCTCTTCAGATGCGGTCAGCAGGTCGACCTTACCGATCTCCTTGAGGTACATACGAACCGGGTCGCCGGTCAGCATCACCGTGGAAGCATCGATGCCGCGCACGCGCGAACGCGAACGAGACGTGCGCACGGTGCGCTTCTTCTTGCTCTTGGAAGAGCCCATCTCGGCATCGGCCTGGCGGGCCATCTTAAGCTCGTGATCGTCAAGCGAGCCGGAATCGTGCTCGTCATCGTCGAAATCGTCGGTATCGTTATCGTCATCGTCGACGCCCATCGGGGCGTCGTCGTTTCCGCTCGCGGAGATAATCTGGATGCCGCTGTTGCGCAGCGCGGAATACACCGCGTTGAGCTGCTCATCAGAAACATCGATATCCTTCAGGGCGACCTGAATCTCGTCCTCGGTTACCGAAGTCCTGTTTGAGCCGTTGCCCATGAGCTTTGCAACGTAGGATTCCAGCCCAGTACCCGTGCTCTCAGTCTTTTTTGGCACAGATTCTCCCTTCGTAGTCCACAGGACTCAATACTTTAGCACACACATGAACGTCTATACCCAAAATAAAGACAGGATATAGGCGAGAATACGCTGGTTGACCACAACATCTAGGCCTGATCGGCACCCGCGGTCTCCAAACCGATCAAACGGAACGGGTCAGCCACGCCACCGATCGACTTTTGGAGCTCACGCTGGCGCTGCGAATCTTGCACCGCCTGCATCGTCAGCACGCGACGGGCCTCATCGTCGAGCGAACGGTCCTGACGCAACTTTGCCTGCGCGGCTCGCATGCGACGTTTGATGGTGTAGAGCTCGAGCGTATCGAGCATAAAGACGATGTTCGTCTCGGTCGGGTGCTTGCTCGTCGCCGAGATGCGCCCGGCGCTGACAAGCGACGCCGCCTCGGGACACACCGCACGCGCCGCATCCATGCAGGCCGCAGGATCGGTTCCCGGCGGCGTTGCCAGCACGGCCCACGCAATGGACTCGTGACGCGGGTCAACCCACTCGATAGAACAAATGCGGTCGGCATACGTGCGGAACAGATCGGGGTAGCTCGTGAGCATCGTCAGCAGCTCACGCTCCCCCGCCAGGGATTTCCGCTCCAGATCGGTCAAAACAATCGGCATCGACGGAGCTGCCGCCGCACTTGAGCTATCGGCAACGGGTGCCGCGCTTTCCATCCCCGCTGGCACATCGATTGGCGGCAGATCCTCGTCGACCTCCACCGGCGCGGCACCATAGGCATCAAGCGGAACGTAGTCGTACGGGTCCTCCTCGACCGGTGCGGACACCGGCGGCGTCGCGCCCGCGGCCCAGGCACCGCGACCGGCACTGCGCGCACCAGCCGCACCGCCGCCCGAGCTTCGTCCCTGCGAACCGCCCGAACGCTCAGCTTGCACGCGTTGACGCTCGTAGCTCTGCTCACGACGTCGTTCCGCATCCTCACGCTTGGCAACATCGCGAAACACACGGCCCGAACTCGCGCGCACGGTCTCCAGGTCCAAACCCAGCAGATCGGCAATCTGGATAAAGTACGTGTCGATCATATAACTGTCACGCAGCGGGTAGATGAGCGTCAGCGCGTCCTCGAGCGCTTTGGCGCGACCGCCCGGCGTGGTAATGTCGCTCGACTCCTGCAGCGAACGGTAGACAAAGTCCATGAGGGGCTCGGCCGCGTCAATGCGCGCCTGAAGCTCCTGGCCGCCATGCGCCGTGATGAACTCCATGGGGTCGTTGCCGTCGGGCAGCACCACGCAGCGCAGGTCCATCGAATCCTGCTCGATAAACTGAATCGCGCGACGGGCAGCCTTTTGACCGGCGGCGTCGCCATCGAACATATATACAATGCGCTTGGCAAAGCGAGTGAGTGTCTTAACGTGATGTTCCGTCAGCGCTGTGCCCAGCGTGGCGACGACGTTTTTGATCCCTGCCTCCCAGCAGGCGATGCAGTCGGTATAGCCCTCCACCACGATGGCGGTATCCTGCGCGACGATAAACTCCTTGGCCCAGTTAAAGCCATAGAGGTTTCGTTTTTTATGAAACACGCTCGTCTCGGCGGTGTTGAGGTACTTGGGCTGACCATCGCCCATGATGCGCCCGCCAAAGGCGATATTGTGACCCTGCTCATCAAAGATGGGAAACATCACGCGGTCGTAAAAACGGTCCGCGAGCTGCCCGCGCCCACGGCTCACGGCCACGTTGGCGTCAATCATCTCCTGCGGGGTAAAGCCCGCCTGCGACAGATGCGACACCAGCGCGTTGCGACCCGGCGCAAAGCCCAGGCAGTAGCGGCGACAGACATCTCCGCCCATGCCACGACTGGCAAAGTACTCGCGCGGACGGCTGTCCTTACCGCGCATAAGCATGGTGTGGTAGAACTGGGCGGTCTCGGCGCACAGATCGTAGATGCGGGCACGCTTGGTGCCTCGATCGCGCTGCGCACCGGTATCGTGCAGTTCAATGCCCGCACGGTCGGCCAAATAGCGGATCGACTCGGGAAAACTCAGGTTCTCGCGCTTCATGATATAGGTAAAGACGTCGCCGCCCTCGCCGCAGCCAAAGCAGTGCCACACCTGCGTAGCAGGGATAATGTGAAACGATGGGGTCTTTTCGCCATGAAACGGGCAGCAGCCCCAAAACTCATGGCCGCGGGGCTTGAGCTCAACCGTTTCCTGCACGATGGCAACCAGGTCCGACGCCGCGCGTACCTGATCTTTTTCCTCATCGCTAATCACGGATACTCACCCCCTGCTCACCCAAGTTATGACGGATATCGTCGATATTACCCTCGACGGTCGCGATCAACTCGTCCAGGGAATCGAACACGCGAGACGGACGCAGCCAGCGCGTAAACGCCAGCGACACCGAGGCGCCATACAGGTCGCCCGCATAGCCGATCAAGTTGGCCTCGAGATGCGCCGAGGCGGCATCATCGGCATAGGTCGGCGGCAAGCCGACGTTAACGGCAGCAGGCCATACGGTATCGTCGACCAGCACCAGACCCTCATAGACGCCATCGGCAGGCACTTGGATGCCGTCGGGCACCTGGATGTTTGCCGTGGGAAAGCCCATGTCGGAGCCCTCGTGACGGCCAGCCGCCACAACGCCGCGCAGCATATAGGGACGGCCGAGAAGCTCTGCGGCCAGCTCCACATGACCCTGACCCAGCTCATGGCGGATGCGCGTGGCGCAGATGGTCTGCCCGTTAACGCAGAGTAGGTCGTGACCGTAAACGTCAACCCCACGCTCAGTGCCCCAGGCGCGCATCTCGGCAACGCCCGAAGCGCCGCCGCGGCCGAGCCTAAAGTCGCTGCCGACACGAATGGAGCGAATGTCGACAACACGCGACAACAGCGCCAGAAACCCAACATGGTCGAGTGCCGCCACGGCGGGCGTAAAGGGAACGGCCACCACCGCATCGACCCCGGTTTGAGCCAGGGCATGCAAGCGGTCGGCCGTCGTCATCAATTTTTGGGCGGGCAACGGACTCACCACGACGTCCGGATCAGGATCGAAGGTGACCACGACCGCTGTGCTGCCGTGATCATGTGCATCGCGAATAACCGCTTCGGTCAGCTCTTGGTGCCCACGATGCACGCCATCAAACACGCCAATAGCGATCGACGCTGCACCCAAGAACTCGCACCCATCAAAAGCATCGGCAGAAACGATACGGGCCTCATCCAACTCACCCGCGAAAAAAATACGCGCGAGCTCGTGGGGCGCCAGCATCATCGAACACCGCCGATCGCCTGCGGAAAGACGAGCTCCATCACAAAGCGGCCGCCCTCGATACGAGCAAGCGCCTTCAATCCACCATCGAGCACGAGCGCGAACGACGCCTTCGCCATATCGAAATCCGCAAGCGCGCGTTCAACGGGAATGCGGCGACCACAAAGCAGGTCGTCTGCAAGATTACCCGGCAAATCGACACGCGTGGCACCAAGGGCGGCGATGGGATCCAGAGCGAAGCCGGCAGCTGACTCGGCAGAGAGCTCCTCTACCGCATGGCAGGCGCCAATGGAAACCACGCCGGATGCCGTACGGCGCAGCGCGGAAATATGCGCAGCACTATCGCAGGCGCGACCCAGATCGCGAGCGAGCGCGCGAATGTAGGTGCCCTTGCTTACCGAAAACGCCACGGTCCAGACGCACGTATCGCCCTCGCCGCTCACGGCGATCAGGTCGGCGGCATAGACCTCGACGGGGCGCGGGGGCAAGTCTACCGCATTGCCCTCGCGAGCACTCTTATAGGCGCGAACGCCATTGACCGAGATGGCCGAAAACGCTGGCGGCACCTGCATCTGCGGGCCAAGCATAGCGGCTAGCTGCTCACGGGCGTAAGCGAGATCGTGCAGCTCGGGGGCAACGGGCACCGTGCGGACGGCCTCGCCCTCCGCGTCATCGGTATTGGTCTCGACGCCAAACGAAATGTCGGCGACATAACTTTTGGTATCGAGGGTCAGCATGCCCAGCAGACGGGTCGCCTGGCCCACGCCCACCACCATGACACCCGAGGCCATGGGGTCGAGCGTACCGGCATGGCCGACGCGTCGCTCATGGAGGGCGCGTCGGCACTGCGATACCACGTCGTGGGACGTGCAGCCCACCGGCTTATCGACGGCGAGCAGCATATTCAATTGAGAAGGCGTACGACGAGCCATGTACCATCCAAAATGTTAGAGCTCGACGGTCACCGAAGCGGGATCCTCCCCCACCAGCTCGGCCAGCATGGGAAGTGCCACGGCGAGCGTCTCGCGAATCGTTCCGTTGTTGGAAAAGCCGGCGGCGGCATGATGCCCGCCACCGCCAAAGTTGGCAGCGATCTCGGACACATCGAGGTCGCCCTTGGAGCGCAGGTTGCCGCGTACCTTGGTATCGCCCTCAATGCCCTTTAGGAACAGGCAAACCTCCACACCCATCACCGAGCGCACCACATCGACCAGGCCATCGCACTCGTCCGAAGTGACGCCGCAGGCCTCGAGGTCGCTCTGGTACGCATAACTATATGCCACACGACCGTGCGCCACTGTCTTGATGCGGCCCATAACGATGGACTTGAGATGCAGAAACTCAACGCGCATGCTCTGGTAGACCTCGAGTGCCACACGCGCCGGATCGGCACCGTGGGCAATCAGTCGCGAGGCCGCATGGAACGCGGCGGCATCGGCGTTTTGGTACTGAAAACGGCCGGTATCGGTAACCAAGCCACACAGCAGGCAGGTCGCAACGCCATCACGTGCGACAATGCCGCAATTGTCCAAGAAACGGTCGATGATCATGGCGCAGGCTGCGGCGCCGACGCACCTCAGGCTCAGCTCGGCAAATTCCTCGCGCGCCGGATGATGATCGAAGCACACCACATGCGACGAGCGGCGGAGTACCTCGGCTGAGTTGTTCAGACGCTCGACGACCGGCACGTCCACCGAGATGAACAGGTCCGGATTGCCGGTATACGCAGATGCCGGCACCAGACGGTCGGCACCCTCCATAAAGCGGTAGATGCGCGGAACCGGGTCATCGTCTGCCAGCAGCAGGGCAATGTCCTTGTTGGGGAAAAACTTCATAAGCGATAAGCCCAGACCCAGCACGGAGCCCAGGGCGTCACCATCGGGAGACGTATGTCCCGAAATCGCAATGGAGGACGCACCCTCGATGAGCTCGAGGATGCGTCGCTGAATATCTGCAGACTCGCACGATGCGAGGTCGGCGGAATTACTCATCTAAAGCTGCCTCCTGGGCGGCATCCGCTATGGGATAGCCGTCCTCGTCCTTTTCGATCGCAAGCGTGGCGGGAACGTTTTCCAGCGCGCGCGTGATGCGCTCGGCCTCATCGGTCGAGCGATCGATGCGAAAATCGAGCTCGGGCGTAACGCGCCAATCGAGCGAGCGGGCCAACAGGCTACGGATGCGGCCCTTGGCGCTGACGAGCGCCTCCATGACCTCGTCGTAGCGGCTCGCGTCGCACGACACGTACACGCGCGCGAACGAACGGTCCACCGCGACCTCGACCGCGGTCAGGGTGACCAGGTCGAGACGCGGATCGGAAACCTCAAAGAGCAGGATATAACCGAGCTTCTCGCGAAGCTGCTCGCCCAGACGGCGGGTTGCCTGCGTTTGCTTCATAGCGCTACCCCCTACTCGGTACGGGCAACCTGGTCGATGCGGTAGCCCTCAATGGTGTCGCCAGGCTTGATGTCCTGGAAGTTCTCCAGGCCAATACCGCCCTCGGAGCCGCTCTTGAGGCTCTTGGCCTCGTCCTTGTAGTGGCGCATCGAGGCGATCTTGCCGTTGAAGACCACGATGCCATCGCGCACCAGGCGTACGGAATCGGTCGCGGCGATCTCGCCCTCTTCGACGCGGACACCGGCGGCGATACCGACCTTGGGCACCTTGAAGGTGACCAGAACGGTCGCAGTACCCGTGGAGACCTCGACCTCGGTGGGCTTGAGCATACCGATGCGGGCAGCGTCGAGGTCCTCGAGGCACTTGTAGATGACGTCGTAGCAACGGATCTCGACGCCCTCGCGCTCGGCAGCGGAGCGGGCCTTGCCGTCGGGACGGACGCCAAAGCCGATGATGATGGCATTGGAGGCGTCGGCCAGGACGACGTCGGTCTCGTTGATGGCACCAACCGCGGAGTGAATCGTGTTGATGCGCACCTCGGACTGATCCATCTTGTCGAGGGAGTCCTGAAGGGCCTCGATGGAGCCCTGGACGTCGGCCTTGATGATCAGGTTGAGCTCCTTGACCTCGGCGTCGGCGATGGTCTCGAAGAGGTTCTCGAGCGTCACGTGCTTCACGCGGCTCTGCTCCTCGATACGGGCCTTGAGCGAACGCTCGTCGGCCAGCGCACGTGCCTCGCGCTCGTCCTCGAACACGCGGAACTCGTCACCGGCGTTGGGGACGGACTGCAGGCCCAGAATCTCGACGGCGTCGGAGGGACCGGCCTCGGTGACGGCGTTGCCCTTGGGGTCGAGCATGGCACGGACGCGGCCATAGGTGAGGCCGGCGACCAGCGTGTCGCCAACGTGCAGGGTGCCGCGGGTCACGAGCACGGTGGCAACCGAGCCGCGACCCTTGTCGAGCTTAGCCTCGAGGACGTTGCCCGAAGCGAACGTATCAGGGTTGGCCTTGAGCTCGAGCACGTCGGCCTGGAGCAGGACGGTCTCGAGCAGATCGTCGATACCGATCTTCTGCTTGGCCGAGATGTTGACGAACATGTTCTGTCCGCCCCACTCCTCGGGGATGATGCCGTACTCGGTGAGCTCCTGGCGCACGCGGTCGGGGTTGGCGCCCGGCTTATCGATCTTGTTGACGGCGACGACGATGGGAACACCGGCGGCCTTGGCGTGGTTGATCGACTCGATGGTCTGGGGCATGACGCCGTCGTCGGCGGCCACGATCAGGATGACGATATCGGTCACCTTGGCGCCGCGGGCACGCATGGCCGTAAAGGTGGCATGACCGGGGGTATCGATGAAGGTGATCTTGCGGTCGTTGATCATGACCTGCGAAGCGCCGATGGCCTGCGTAATGCCGCCCGCCTCGCCGGCAGCGACGCCGGTGTGACGGATGGCGTCGAGGAGGCTCGTCTTGCCGTGGTCGACGTGGCCCATGACGGTGACGACCGGGGCACGAGGCTTAAGGTCGGCGGGATCGTCGTAGAACGAGAAGGTGTTCTCCTCCTCGGGGGTGATGATCTTGATCTGACGGCCCAGGTCGTCGGCAACGAGCTCGACGAGGTCGTCGGACATGGACTGCGTCATGGTAAGCGGCGTGCCCAGCAGGAACAGGCGCTTGATGATGTCGTTGGCAGGAACGTCGAGCGCCTCGGCGAGCTCCTGGACGGTAACGCCCTGGGAGACCTTGATGGCGTCGAGCTCCTCGGGGTTCACGCCCTGGGCCAGCGCCTCCTCAATCTTGCGCTCTTCCTGAGCCTTTGCGGCCTCGCGCTCGCGCTTCTCCTTGCGCTTTTTGCGGCGACCAGTGGACTCGCGAGAGGCCTCCTCGACGGCGGCACGAGCCTCCTCGAGCACCTTCTCGCGGCTGTACTCCTCAGCCTCGCGAGCCATGCGGCTGTAGTGGTCCTCTTCGTTGTTGTGACCACCCTTGCGCTTCTTGCCCTTGCCCTGCTTGTCGGGGTTGGGGAAGTCCATGCCGGCAGCGACGTTGTTGCTTGCGTTGGTGCGATGGCTGTGCGAACGGTTCTCGGAGGCGTTGCGCTCGGAGTTGTTGTCGGAGGCGTTGCGATCGTTACGACGGCCACCGCGGCGGTCGTTGTTGCCGCCACGACGGTTGCCGCGCTCGGCGGCGCGCTCGGCCTTGGCCTTCTCCTCGGCGTCCTTCTTCTCCTTGAGCACGGTCTCCTGTGCGGCGATCTGGTCGAGCAGCGAACGGAAGCGCGAACCGGAGTCGGAAGCGGGAACGGCGCGGCGCTGGGCCTCGCGGGCAGCCTCCTCCTTCTCGCGGGCAAGGCGCTCCTGCTCGGCCTTCTTCTTAGCCTCGGCCTCGGCGCGGGCGGCCTCCTCGGCGGCCTGGGCGGCGGCGAACTGGCGGCGCTCCTCCTCGCGCGCCTTCTCGGCGGCGATGCGCTCGCGCTCTGCCTCGGCAGCGCGTGCTGCCTCCTCGGCGGCAGCGGCCTGCTCCTCGGCCAGCTTGGCGGCCTCGACTTCCTGGGCGCGGGCCTCGATCACCGAGGCGAGCTGCTTGCGGACCATAGCGACGTAGGCGTCCTCCAGGGCGGAGGAAGCGGACTTAGCGGGAATCTTCATTTCGGCGAGATGACCCATAAGTTCCTTGGAGGTCATGCCGAACTCTTTGGCCAGGGTGGACACACGGACTTTTGCCATATGACTTCACCTACCCTTTCTGGCACCTTGGGTGCCTAGAGACTGAACGAGCGTGGGGTATGCGCTGGGACCTGCCCGGCGCGACCGCGCGCTAGATCAGGTCCTCCGCATCATCGAAGGCGTCGGTGTCATGGACACCGCAGAAACGGGAGCCGGGACGGGCCTGGTTGCGGCACTGGATGCCGTCCTCGGACACGAACTCGCAGCGACGGACGTCCTCGTCCTCCTCGTCACCGATCAGGTCGGCGGCGGGCTCCTCGTGAACGGGAACGTTCTTGAGGATGTCGGCGGCAAGGGTCTCGGACTTGATGTCGATGTGCCAGCCGGTCAGGCGCGCGGCGAGGCGGGCGTTCTGGCCCTCCTTGCCGATGGCGAGGGACAGCTGGTCGTCGGGCACGATGACGCCGGCATAGGCCTTCTCCTCGTCGATAAGGACGCGAGTGACCTTGGCGGGCGACAGGGCGTTGGCGACGTAGACGGCCGGATCGGCATCCCACAGGATGACGTCGACGCGCTCGCCACGGAGCTCGCCCACGACAGCGCGAACACGGCTGCCCTTGGGGCCGACGCAGGCGCCCACGGGATCCAGGCGATCGTCGAGCGAATGGACGGCGACCTTGGAGCGCTGGCCGGGCTCGCGGGCAATCGACTTGATCTGGACGGTGCCCTCATAGATCTCGGGCACCTCCTGCTCAAACAGACGACGCATGAGCTCGGGGTGGGTGCGGGAGATGACAATCGGCGGACGGCTGTGCTCGCCACGGACCGGCTGCAGGTTGGAGTTGGGGTCGCGAACGTCGATGATCACGGCCTTGATGTGCTGGTTGTGCAGGTAGCGCTCGCCCATCGGACGCTCGTTGCGCTCGTTCTCGTAACGGCGCTGGTCGAAGTGCGGAAGCTCGGCCTCGACGCCCTCGCGAATCTTGACGATCGTGAAGTCGGGCGTGGACTGCAGCACGGTACCGCTGATGAGGTCACCGATGCGGCCGGAGAACTCCTCGTAGATCTGCTCGCGGGCGGAGTTGCGCACGATGGCGTTGATCTCGGCCTTGGCGTGCTGGGCGGCGATGCGGCTCGTGTTCTTGGGAGTGACGTCGATCTCCTCGAACTCGGTGAAGTTGCCCTCCTCGTCCATGGAATCGTCGATCGGCTCCAGACGGTAGACATAGATCTTACCGGTGGTGCGGTCGATAGTCACCTTAGCGCCCCACTCAAGATGCAGGATCTCGGCATAGCTCTTGGCGAGCGACTGCTCCAGGCGGTCGATCAGGTAGAGCTGGTCGATGTGCTTCTCCTGGCAAAGCTCCATCAGGGCGGACATCATGTCGGATGCTGCCATCTTACTTTCCTTCCTTCGCGGGCTTGAAGTCATAGGTGGGCTTCAACTTGCACTTTTTAACATCAGAGAAATCGAGGATGACGGACTCGCCGTCCTCGAGCTCGAGGGTCACGTTCGTCTCGGTGGCGGCGGCAATCTTGCCGGCGTACTTGCGACGTCCCTCGGTGGCGGTGGAGGTGAGCTCGCAGTTCTCGCCCACAAAGCGGGCAAAGTCACTCGGGCGGCGCAGCGGGCGCGCCATACCCGGGCTCGACACCTCGAGCGTATAGCTCGAAGAGATGGGGTCGAGCTCCTCAATCACATCGCCGACCCATTTGGTGTTGGCCGTGACGTCGTTGAGCGACAGGCTCTGACCCTCGGCACCCTCGATACGCACACGCACGCAGGGGGCCTTGGTGGCACCCACGAGCTCAACGTCGACGATGTCGATATCGTGCTGGGGAGCGACGGCCTCGAGCGCGTCGATGATCGCCTGCTCGGTCTTGGTCTTGACCATTGCGGCACCTCCATCCATACAAAAAAGAAGCGGGGCCGAAACCCCACTTCTTTCAATTACAACTTCATTTGCAAGCAAACTATACCAATACCTGCACAAACGTGCAACCACAACACAAACCCGCAGGTCAGCGTGAGCACAGGTTCTCCACAAGAAATGGATAATTGGGTGTTGTCGCAAGTATCCATAACCAAAAAGAGGGGCGACTCCCTGTGGAATCGTCCCTCGCTTTTTATGTCAACTATGCGCGCAGCGCTTACTTGACCACCAGGTTAACCAGCTTGCCGGGCACGCAGATGGCCTTGACGACCGTCTTGCCCTCGGTCCACTTGGCAACGGCAGCCTCGGCGGCAGCCTGCATTTCCTCGTTGGAGGCATCGCGGGCCACGTCAATGCGGCCACGGACCTTGCCGAGTACCTGGACGACGATCTGCACCGTGTCCTCGATGGACTCGGCCAGGTCGAACTCGGGCCAGGCGGCGGTGTAGGCGTTGCCCTCGCAGCCGAGTGCCTCGTGCCACAGCTCGTCGGCCCAGAACGGGCAGATGGGCGCCAGGACGCTCACGATGTCCTTGGCCACGCCGTAGCACAGGGCCTTGTCGCGGTCAGCACCCTCGGTGGCGTTGAGGTAGGCGCTCGCCGCGTTGACGAGCTCCATGACGGCCGAGATCGCGGTGTTGAACTGGCCGCGATCGAAGTCCTCGGTGCACTTGGCGATGGTACGGTGACGCTCGCGGTAGAGCTTCATCGCGGTCTCGTCGAGCGCGGACTTGTCGAAGGTTACGTTGACGTCGCCCGACTGGACGAGCTGCCAGACGATACGCCAGGCGCGCTTAATGAAGCGGTTAGCGCCCTCGACGGCCTTGGGATCCCAGTCGAAGTCCTTCTCGGGCGGGGCGATAAACAGGATCGCCAGACGCATGGTGTCGGCGCCGTAGGGCTCGATGACCGAGCTCGGGGGCACGACGTTGCCCTTGGACTTGGACATGGTGTCGCCATTCTCGTCCTTGACCATGCCCTGGCACAACAGGTTGGTGAAGGGCTCGTCAACACTCAGCAGACCCAGGTCGCGTAGTGCCTTGGTAAAGAAGCGGCTGTAGAGCAGGTGCAAAATGGCGTGCTCGATGCCGCCAATGTAGTTATCGACGGGCATCCAACGGTCGGCAGCCTCGCGGGAGAAGGGCAGCTCGGTGTTGTGTGGGTCGGTATAGCGCAGGTAATACCAGCTGGAGCAGGTGAAGGTGTCCATGGTATCGGTCTCGCGCTTGGCCGGGCGGCCGCAGACCGGGCAAGTGGTCTCGTAGAACTCCTTGCACTCGGCGAGGGTCTCGCCGGCGCCCAGGTCCAGGTTCTCAGGCAGCGTCACCGGCAGCTGGTCCTCGGGCACGGGCACGATGCCGCAGTGCTCGCAGTGGATGGCCGGGATGGGGTTGCCCCAGTAGCGCTGACGGCTGATGAGCCAGTCGCGCAGACGGAACTCGACCTTGCGACGACCGCAGCCCATGGCCTCGAGGTCGGCCACGATGGCAGCCTCGCCCTCGGAGTGCTTGCCGCCGCGCATGCCGGTGTACTTGCCGGACTGGACAAGCGTGCCCTCGGCAGCGTGGGCGCAATCCCAGTCGACGGTCTCGGCATGGAAGGTATCGATGGTCTCGCCACTAGCCTCGACGGCAGCGCGGTCGTCATCGTCCAGGATGATCGGCACAATAGGCAGGTCATACTTGCGGGCAAACTCAAAGTCGCGCTGGTCGCCGCAGGGAACGGCCATGACGGCGCCGGTGCCGTAGTCGGCAACGACATAGTCGGCAACCCACACGGGGACCTTCTCGCCGTTGACGGGGTTCACCACGTAGCGGCCGGTAAAGGCACCGTGCTTCTCGAGGGTGCCCTGGGCACGCTCGACGGCAGAGATGTGTTTGGAGTCCTCGACGATCTTGGTGACGGCCTCCTCGTACTCCGTGCCCTCGACGAGCTCGTGAAGACGAGCGTACTCGGGAGCCAGGACAAAGAAGGAGACACCGAAGAGTGTGTCGGCTCGCGTGGTGAAGACGGTGATCTTACCCTCGTCGCCCTCGATGGGCTCGCCGTCCTGGTCGCACAGGGTAAAGTCCACCTCTGCGCCCTCGGAGCGGCCGATCCAGTTGGCCTGCATCTGCTTGACGCGCTCGGGCCAGCCGGGGAGTTTCTCCAGGTCGTCGAGCAGCTCCTGGGAGTACTCGGTAATCTTGAAGTACCACTGCTCCAGGTCGCGCTTCTCGGGCTCGGTGCCGCAACGCCAGCACTTACCCTCGGTGACCTGCTCGTTGGCCAGAACGGTCTTGCAGTTGGGGCACCAGTTGACCGGGTTCTTCTTGCGGTAGACCAGGCCCTTTTCCCACAGCTTCTCAAAGATCCACTGGCCCCAGCGGTAATAGTCGGGGCTGCAGGTCTTGACCATGCGATCCAGATCATAGGAGAAGCCCATGCGCCTCATCGTGGAAAGCGCCTGATCCATGTTCTTATACGTCCAGGCGGCAGCCTGCGTGTTGTGCTTGATGGCGGCGTTCTCGGCGGGCAGGCCAAAGGCGTCGAAGCCGATGGGGTGCAGCACGTCAAAGCCGCGCATGCGGGCCTGACGGGCCATGGCATCACCGATGGTGTAGTTGCGCGCGTGGCCCATGTGCAGGTCGCCCGACGGATACGGGAACATCTCGAGCACGTACTTCTTGGGCTTACTGTCGTCGGTGTCGACGGCAAAGAGGTTGGAGTCCTCCCAGGCCTTCATCCACTTGGACTCAATGGCCTGCGCGTCGTAGGCAGGAATCTCGTCCTTATGATCTGTGCAATCGCACATATCAGCTCCTTTAATCTTAGCTGGGGTCGGTCGGCTTGGCTTTATTCGCTACTGCGGACAGTCCTGCGCAAGACGAAGAGCACATTAAGTGCTCTTCTTTGCGTGCGGAACTTGTAGCGAACAAAGCCAAGCCGACCGACCCTAAGGTTAACTTGACTGATGATAACAAATACGACAAGCGAGATGCCTGCGACTTGCAGGCATCTCGCTTTATCTAAATAACGTGGTTGGGAATCAACCTTTGTCTGAAACTCGTTCTAGCACGAACGGGTTTTCCAGGTGCCGCAGGTTGCCGTGAAAGAGGAGCGCCGCGTACTTAGGTACGCGAGCGACGGTTTGAACGGCAAGGTGCGGTGCTTGGGAAAGCCGCCTAGCGGTAGCTGACGCTCTGCTGGGAATCCTTGACGACTACGTCGTGGGCGCCGCCTTCGACGATGGAGGTGGAGCTGACCAGGGTCAGGCGTGCCTTTTCCTGGAGCTCGGGAATCGAGAGGGCACCGCAGTTGCACATCGTGGACTTGACCTTGTAAAGCGTGCCGCCCACGCCGTCCTTGAGGGAGCCGGCGTACGGGACGTAGGAGTCGACGCCCTCGACGAAGCTGAGCTTCGCGGCGCCGCCCAGGTCGTAGCGCTGCCAGTTGCGGGCACGCGCAGAACCCTCGCCCCAGTACTCCTTCATGTACTGACCGTTGACGTTGACGCGCTCGGTCGGGCTCTCATCGAAGCGGGCGAAGTAGCGGCCCAGCATCATAAAGTCGGCGCCCATGGCAAGGGCAAGCGTCATGTGGTAATCGTAGACGATGCCGCCGTCGGAGCACACGGGCACGTAGACGCCGGTCTCCTCGTAGTACTCGTCGCGAGCACGGCAGACGTCGATCAGCGCAGTAGCCTGGCCACGGCCGATGCCCTTGGTCTCGCGGGTGATGCAGATGGAGCCGCCGCCGATACCGACCTTGATGAAGTCGGCACCGCAGTCGGCCAAAAAGCGGAAGCCCTCGGCGTCGACGACGTTACCGGCACCGACCTTGACGTCCTCGCCGTAGTTGGCGCGGATCCACTCGATGGTGCGCTTCTGCCACTCGCTGAAGCCCTCGGAAGAGTCGATGCACAGGACATCGGCGCCGGCCTCGATGAGCAGCGGCACGCGCTCGGCATAGTCGCGGGTGTTGATGCCGGCGCCGACCATGTAGCGCTTGTCGCCGTCGAGCAGCTCGTTGGGGTTGGTCTTGTGGCTGTCGTAGTCCTTACGGAAAACGATACCCATGAGGTGATCGTTGTCGTCGACGATCGGCAGAGCGTTGAGCTTGTTGTCCCAGATGACGTCGTTGGCAACCTTGAGGCTGATGTTCTTGTCGCCCACGATGAGCTGCTCACGCGGGGTCATGAACTCGGAGACCTTCGTCTGGTGGTCATCGCGACTGGGGCGATAGTCACGGCTGGTGACGATGCCCAGGAGCTTACCCTTGGGAGTGCCGTCGTCGGTGACCGGCATGGTGGAGTGACCGGTCTTCTCCTTGAGCTCGATGACCTGCTCCATGGTCATGTCGGGGGTCAGCGTAGAATCGGACTGAACGAAGCCGGCCTTGTGATCCTTGACGGCCTTGACCATAGCGGCCTCGGACTCGGCGCTCTGGGAACCGTAGATGAAGGACAGGCCACCCTCGGTAGCGAGCGCGACACCCATGTCGACGCCCGAGACGGACTGCATGATGGCGGAAACCATGGGGATGTTCAGGGTGATTGCCGGCTTCTCACCGCGCTTAAAGCGGGTCAGCGGCGTCTTAAGAGAGACGTTGTTGGGGATGCACTGCGAGGACGAGTAACCAGGGACCAGCAGATACTCCGAAAACGTGTGGGACTCACCGGGAAAGAACGTAGCCATGTTTCTCCTTTTTCCATGCGACCGGTCGGCTGCAGGCCTCGTAGGACCCAGCCCAACCTTGGGCGCCCAATACTGGGGAAGTATCTTAACGCACTTTGACTGCTACAATGCATGATTTAAGAAGAGCACACGAGGGTTTGACGCAGGCTTTGCGTTTGCCCAGCAAACACTTTAGCGGGGAGACGTGGGGCACATGGAGTACAAGACGACGGCAAAACTGGTCATTCAAGCGTGCGACAAGGATTTGCCGGGCGTCTTCGGCCACGGCTGCGTCTTGCTGCTGCAGGGTATCGCCCGCGAGCACTCGCTCAACCGTGCCGCCAAGAGCATGGGCATGGCGTATTCCAAGGCCTGGCGCATTGTAAACGAGGCAGAAGGCCAGCTGGGATGCAAGCTCATCGAGCGAGACGGAGCCCGCGGATCCACCCTCACCCCCGCCGGTGAGCGAGCCATAGTGGCCTACGAGGAGCTGCAGGCCGACATCAACCAGGTCATAGCCGCCAAAGCCGACGTCCTCATCGCCAGCATCAAAGAGTAGCTAACTTGCGGAGGGCGTTGTCTAGGGTGGCGGCCACGATCAGGGGATTGTCGGTGCCGGCGAAGAGGCGGATGGTGCTCCCCTGCTTGCCACGTGGGGCCGAAAGACGCGTCGTTGCGCCGCCGGCCGGCGATGTGCGGAACTCCCCCGGCAAAGAATCAAAGAGATCGCCCGCACTGCGCTCGATAAGATCAAACTCAGCTGCCGGGCCAAAGCCGTGCTCGAGGATTCCCGTTGCAACCGCATGGTCGGGATGCGAACTCAGCCCGGGATAGCGCACGTTGCGCACCATCTCATTGGCGGCCAGATACTCGGCCAGCGCACGAGCGCGGTCGAAGTGAGCCTGCATGTGGGCGTCGAGCGAGGACAGCCCGCGCTCTAGCACACCGGCCTCATCGGCAGGCAAATTAAGCTTGGCCAAGCCGCAGCCCTCAAGCAGGGCATATGCGCACTCGGCAGCGGCATCCACACGATGGCGCCTGAGCTGCGAGCGCGCCACCGAAGCGGCAACGAACTTGCGCGGTGCCTTACCAGCACACACGCGGTCGAGTGCCTCGAGCGACAGCACGGCACCCAAGCGCAACGGATCGCACCCAAAGACACCAGCCACGGTATTATCCACCACGAGCAGCGCGCGGGCATCGCGAGCCGCGCGACCCAGGGCGCGTAGATCGGGGACGCGCAGACCAAACCCGCCGATAGAGTTGACGAACCACCACAGATGCGGTCCCTCGGCATCAAACGATGCATCAAAACCCTCGGACGCAGCGGCAAACGCCTCGGCGCACGGATCCCCCACCAGCACAACATCGCAGCCATCAAAGCCGCACGCAAACGCATCGGCAAAGTCGTCCGCAAAGGCCACCAGGCGGTCACCGGGGCGCACAATCCCCAGCTGAGACAGCGCCGCCGGCACATGCGAGGCCACGAGCAACCGCGCCTCACGCGCGCCAGCCCTTGTAGCCCAGGCCTCTTCTAGCTGCTGCACATCCACAAGGCACCGTCCCTTCATAAGCAAAAACCCACGATGCGAATGTTCCCCGCATCGTGGGCAACGGCTGCAGTATAGCGCCGATATGCGATGAATCGCCTAGATATTGAGCGTGTGATAGGTCACGCTCGCGCCCGGGGCGTCAACGGTCACGCCATAGGCCTCGGGATAGATGCGTGTCGAAAACACGAGCGCGTCATCGTTCACAAACACCTCGACCGAAGAGACATCGCCGACAAAGCGCACGTTACGAACCTCGTCGACGGGCTCCCAGCGCACGCTACGACCGCAGCCGGCAGAAGCGCGACCTTCATCGGTAAATCGCATCTCAAAGCGCGCGGGCAGCTCGCCCTCGGCGGGCACAAACGCCAGCTTCAGCTCGCTATCAACGGTCGCGGTAAACGCGCCGTCGACACCGTCAACAACAACGTCAAAGCAGGTATCGCCGGCAACCTCCAACGAGCCCTCCCCCACACGCACCGAGGCATAATGGCGCTCGATCTCGCGCGCCGGCTGCTGCAGCACCACGCCACCAGCACCGGCTGTAAGCTCACGTGGCACCGTCATGCAGTGCTGCCAGCCGCACGCCACGGTGGGCGCGTTGCCATAGGTCGGCTCATCGGGCATGTCCATCCAACCGATCAGAATGTGGCGACCGTCCTCGGCCGTGAACTCCTGAGGCGCATAGAAGTCGAAACCGGCGTCCCACAGGCGGAACTCGCCCAGCTCATAGGCACCGCCACCACCCGTAATGTCGCCCGTTACAGGCATGTAGCCAGCGGCATACACATTACCGCGGTCCCAACGACCACCCTCAAGACCCTGGGGCGAGAACGACAAAAATGCAGCGGTATCGCCATTCGCATCGAGCTCAATATAGCCAGGGCACTCCCACATAAAGCCAAAGCGCTCGGGGGTAGACACGCGACTCTCGAGCTCCCAGTTCAACATATCGGCCGAGCCATACACCAGGATCTCGCCCACATCGCGCCCGGCACCCTCGCCGTGCATGGCGCAAAATCGACTATCGACATGCGGCCCATCCACGCGACGACGCGCGCCCAGCACCATGTGGTAACGCCCATTATCATCGCGCCACACCTTGGGATCGCGCACATGGCAGGTCAAATCCTCGGGATAATCCTCGGACGCCAGCACCACACGCTTTTGGCTGAACTCCCGACCGGCAAGGCCATCAACGCTCTCGACATAAACAGTATCGGCGCGGCGGCCGGTATTGACGTAGTCGTACGTGCCGTCTGCATCGGAGAGTTTAACGTTGCCTGTGTACAGTACGCGAATGCGGCCGTCCACGGCAAGCGCGGAGCCCGAATACACGCCATGACAATCGAACGGCTCGTCGGGCAGCAGCGGGGCGCCAACGTAGTCCCACGTCATAAGATCGCGGCTTGTGGCATGGCCCCACATCTTGACGCCACCCTCGACATCAAACGGCGCATACTGAAAATAGGCATGGAACACGCCGCCCGCTTGGCAAAGACCGTTGGGGTCGTTGAGCCAACCCGCCGGCGGCATAATATGGAAGCGCTGGCCATACGCGCCATGACCGCGCTCAGAGGCGGCAGCGTCAACAGCGGCGACCAGCTTTGCAAGGTCGCGACCAAGTGCATTAGACATATCAAAGTCCTAACGGATCGAAAGTTACAAGGCGCCAGAGATCGGCGCCAAATACGGGAAACACCCGCGGGCATACAGCCCGCGAGCATCCCCTCAATCAAAAGCTCTTAGGCCTGCTCGGAAGCCTTGGGCTCGTCCTTGTACAGGGCAAACGAGACGGCAAAGGAAACCAACGCGGCGACCGCAAACATGATCGCGTACTGCACGGGCTGGGCCAGGCACAGCAGGATACCGAAGATACCGGTAACGCCCGTGCCGGAGGCAGCCAGCGAAGTGAGCGCGCAGACCAGGGCACCGCAACCGCCGCCGATGCAGCCGGCGATGAAGGGCTTAAAGAAGCGCAGGTTCACACCAAAGATGGCAGGCTCGGTAATACCCATGAAGGCGGACAGGGCCGAAGGAAGCGCCAGGCCCTTGATCTTGGCATCGCGGGTCTTAAAGGCAACGGCGAGCGCGGCACCACCCTGGGCGATGTTGGCGGCGCTGGCGATGGGCAGCCAGTAGGTCACGCCGTACTGGGCGAGCTGGCCCAGGTCGATGGCGGTGTACATCTGGTGGATACCGGTAACGACCGTGGGGGCATAGAACAGGCCGACGATAAAGGAACCGATTCCGAAGGGCAGGGTCAGCAGGGCCTGGATCAGACCGAGGATGGCATTCTCGGCCCACACGAAGATGGGGCCAACGGCAACAAGCGTCACGAGCACGGTCACGAACACCGAGACGAGCGGGGTCACAAAGAGGTCGAACATCTCGGGAACGATCTTGTGCAGGCGCTTCTCGAGGAAGGCCAGAATTGCGCAGGCGATGACGATGGGGATCACATGGCCCTGATAGCCGACCCACTCAAAGCTGTACACGCCGGGGATGACGGTGACCATGGTCTGCACGCCCTCGGAGGCAACCGTGTAGGCGCTCTGCAGCGAGGAGTTGATGAACGCACCGCCGACGACGGCACCCAGGTACGGGTTGGCGCCAAAGGCCTTAGCCGCGGAGTAACCGATTAGGATCTGCAGAATGCAAAGGACGTGCCCGAGACCAGGTCGGCGATCTTATAAATAAAGTTATTGGTGTCGAGCGCGATAAAGCCGTTGGAGGCCATAAAGTTGAGGGCGCTCATAATGCCCAGCAGCAGGCCCGAAGCCACGATGGCGGGGATGATGGGGACAAAGACGTCACCGAGCACCTTAATGGCACGCATAAAGATGTTCTGCTGCTGCGCCGCGGCCTCCTTGACCTCGGCCTTGGTGGCAGCCTCGACGCCACTGAGCGCGATGAACTCCTCGTAGACCTTGTTGACGGTGCCGGTGCCAAAAATAATCTGCAGCTGGCCCTGGGCCTCAAAGACGCCCTTGGCGCCATCGACATTCTCGATGGCCTCCTTGTTAACCTTGGAATTATCGGCAATCACCAGGCGCAGACGCGTGGCGCAGTGTGCGGCCGAAACAACGTTGTCGGCGCCGCCAACATTGTCGAGCACCTCTTGGGCTGATTTGCGGTAGTCCATGACTTCCTTTTAATATGAGCAGGACATTGTCAAGAGGCAAAATCGGGCCTGGCCCCAA
>UQPP01000032.1 GCA_900543025.1 uncultured Collinsella sp. | reverse complement strand
TCCAAGCTCGTCAACATCGATGTGCCCGGTTACGGCCAGCCCACCAAGAACCGCCTGCGCCTGTTCGACCTGGCGAGCGTCGACGACGGCCTGGTCCCCGGCAGCTCCATCGACTTCGACAAGACCGAGATCGCCAAGAACCTCACCCTGTTCCTCTACCCCGACGATTCCGACGAGCAGGGCCGCCTGCTTCGCATCTACCAGGAATACTTCATGGTGAGCAACGCCGCCCAGCTCCTGATCGACGAGGCCATCGAGCGCGGCAGCAACCTGCACGATCTGGCCGATTACGCCGTGGTCCAGATTAACGACACGCACCCCACCATGGTCATCCCCGAGCTCATTCGCTTGCTCACCACCGAGCACGGCATCGAGTTTGACGAGGCCGTGACCATCGTACGCTCCATGGTCGCCTACACTAATCACACGATTCTTGCCGAGGCGCTCGAGAAGTGGCCGCTCACCAGCCTGAAGAAGGTCTCCCCTGCCATCGCCGACATTATCGTCAAGCTCGATGAGATCGCAAAGGCCGAGCACGACGACCCGCGCGTTGCCATCATCGACGAATACGACACCGTCCACATGGCCCACATGGACATCCACTTTGGCTTCTCCATCAACGGCGTCGCCGCACTCCACACCAAAATCCTGGAGGACACCGAGCTTCATCCGTTCTACGAGATCTATCCCAAGAAGTTCTCCAACAAGACCAACGGCATCACCTTCCGCCGCTGGATCCATGGGGCCAACCCCGCGCTCGCTAGCCTGCTCGACGATGTGATCGGCACCGACTGGCGCAGCACCGGCGACCTGAGCAAGCTCGCCGACTTCGCCGACGATAAGAGCATTCTTGAGCGCTTGGCCGCCACCAAGGCCGAAGCCAAAACCATCATGCGCGAGTTTATGGCGCTCGAACAGGGCGTGACGATCCCCTCCAACGCGATCATCGATGTTCAGGTCAAGCGTATCCACGAGTACAAGCGCCAGCAGATGCTCGCGCTCTACATCATCTGGAAGTACCTCGATATCAAGAACGGCAACAGACCTAAGCACCCCGTCACCATCATCTTTGGCGGCAAAGCGGCGCCTGCCTACACTATCGCGCAGGACATCATCCATCTGATTCTGACGCTGTCGCAGTGGATTGCAAACGACCCCGACGTGGCTCCCTACCTGCAGGTTGTCATGATCGAGAACTACAACGTCACCGCCGCCGAGCGCGTGATCCCCGCCGCTGACATCTCCGAGCAGATCAGCCTGGCCTCCAAGGAGGCGAGCGGCACCTCCAACATGAAGTTCATGCTCAACGGCGCCCTAACCCTGTGCACGCTTGACGGCGCCAACGTGGAGATTGCCGAGCTCGTGGGCGACGAGAACATCTACACCTTTGGTGCCTCGTCCAAACAGGTCGAGCAGCTCTATGCCGACGGCACCTATGACGCCGGTGTGCTCTACCGCAAGCCCGGTATTAAACTGCTGGTGGACTTCATCACCAACCCGGCCTTTATGGCGACCGGCAACGCCGAGCGCCTGCAGCGCCTGCACGATGACATTAAGGGCAAGGACTGGTTTATGGCCCTGCTCGACATTGAGGAGTACATCCAGACCAAGGAGCGCGTGCTGGCCGACTACGAGGACCAGGACGCCTGGATGCGCAAGACGCTGATCAATATCGCCAACGCCGGCACCTTCTCGTCCGACCGCACCATCTCCCAGTACAACGACGAGATCTGGCACCTGAACTAATTCGCTTCCCTTACCCATCCTCTTGAGAAACGGGGTCGTGGCAACACGGCTCCGTTTTTTGTGCCCGCACGTTACCCTGTGACCCGACTCGACCAAACAATCTCGATCTGTAACAGCTACTCGGTAAAAACGGTCCCAGCTGTTACAGATTGAGACATACCGGCCCCTTCCCTTGGGTTTATCTCAGTCTGTAACATCTAGCAGCTGAAATTCACCTTTGGTGTTACAGATTTAGATGAAATGGTTAGCTCAGCGGAACCGTCTCGATCTGTAACATCTAACGTCCGAAATCGGCCCTACCCGTTACAGATCGAGACAAACGACCGGTCAGACAATCCCAACACAAAGAAAGGCTCCCCTCTCGCCCAGTGGACGGGAGGGGAGCCTTATATGTGACCGCGGCAAAAGGATGGCAATACCGCAGTCGCCCAAAGGGAGGGCCTGGATGCACCGGGCCTAGATAAGGTTCTTGCCAGAGACCTTATCGAAGAGGTGGGTCGCGTTCTTCTCGAACTTGAACCAGATGGTGTCGCCAGCCTTGAGCGCGCCCTTGGCCTCGAGGTCGACGACGGGGATAATCAGGACAAACTGGCCGTCGGGAGCGGTCACGTGGACATGCTCGGTCGAGCCCATGAGCTCGGTCACCTCGACGGTACCCTGGAGCGCGCCCTCCTCGCCCTTGTCGGCAAGCAGGATCTGCTCGGGACGCACGCCGGCCGTAATCTCCTTCACGTCGCCGCCGTCCCAGTTGAGGGCAAGCTGAGCGCAAGTCTCGGGGGCGAGGGCAACGTTCATATCCTCGGTCTTGACGGTAAAGCCGTCGCCCGAGCGCACCAGTTGGGCATCGAAGAAGTTCATCTGCGGCACGCCGATGAAGCCGGCGACGAAGATGTTCGCGGGGTGGTTGAAGACCTCCTGCGGCGTGGCAATCTGCTGGACAACGCCGTCCTTCATGACCACGATACGGTCGCCGAGGGTCATGGCCTCGGTCTGGTCGTGGGTAACATAGATGAACGTGCCCTTGATCTCGTGGCGCAGCTTGATGAGCTCGGCACGCATCTGGTTACGCAGCTTGGCGTCCAGGTTGGACAGCGGCTCGTCCATCAGGAATACCTTGGGATCACGCACGATGGCGCGGCCGATGGCGACGCGCTGGCGCTGACCGCCCGAAAGCGCCTTAGGCTTACGGTCGAGGTACTCGGTAATACCCAGGATCTCGGCAGCGGAGCGAACCTTACGGTCGATCTCGTCTTTGGGGACCTTCTTGAGCTCGAGCGTAAACGCCATGTTCTCGTACACCGTCATGTTGGGGTACAGAGCGTAGCTCTGGAACACCATGGCGATGTCGCGGTCCTTGGGCGCCACGTCGTTGACGCGCTTACCATCGATGAGCACGTCGCCCGAGGTAATGTCCTCCAGGCCGGCGACCATACGCATCGTCGTGGACTTACCGCAGCCAGACGGGCCAACGAGGACGATGAACTCCTGGTCGTGAACGGTGAGGTTGAAGTCCTCAACAGCGAGCACGCCATCCTCGGTAACCTTGAGGTTGTGCTTCTTCTCCTCGGTCTTCTTCTTTTTGCCAAAGAAGCCCTTCTTTTTTGACTCGTTGTTGGGATACACCTTCTGAACATGTTTGAGAACGATCTCGGCCATGTCTCTACCTTTCGATATGCGGCGCCGCGCTGAGGGGCGCCGCAGAAACTTGCAAAACAGTTACGGCATCAGCCCTTGACGGCACCTGCCACCACGCCGTCGATGATGTACTTCTGACAGAGGATGTACATGATAACGATGGGGATAACGACCATCATGATGCAGGCCATCATGGGGCCGAGCTCGACGTGGCCGTAGCCGCCGCGGAAGTACTGGATCAAGATAGGAATGGTCTTGTACTTGGTGGAGTCGAGCGTAAGGTAGGGCAACAGATAGTCGTTCCAGACCCACATGGTCTCGAGAATGCCGACCGAAAGATAGGTGGGCTTCATGATGGGAAGGACGATCTTAAAGAACACCTGGACCGGGTTGCAGCCATCAATCATGGCCGCCTCCTCGATCTCGAGCGGGATGTTCTTTACAAAACCGGCGAACATAAAGACCGCCAGGCCCGCGCCAAAGCCGAGGTAGATAAAGCAGATGTTGAACGGCGTGTTGAAGCCGATGCGGTCCGCCAAATTGGACAGCGTGAACATGAGCATCTGGAACGGCACGACCATCGAGAACACGAACAGGTAATAGAAGAAGTTCGAGATCTTGTTGTTGACACGAACCACGTACCAAGCGCACATGGAGCAGCACACCAAGATCAGCACGACCGACGTGACCGTGATGATGAGCGAGTACATAAATGCCGAGGCAAAGCCCTGCTCGTTAAGGGCGTGCATGTAGTTTGCGAGGCCGTTGAACGTCTCGGGCGTGAGCAGATCGAATGCCGTGGTGGTGCTGATTGCGGTCGCTTTCTTAAAAGAATTAAGCGCAATCATGAACACGGGGTAGATCCACGCGAGCGACAGGATCGTAAAGAAAATCGAGAGCGCGCGGTTGATAACCTTATCGCGTTTCATTACTGCTGCACCTCCTTGGACCTCGTGGCCTTAAGCTGGATCATGGAGATGGCCACGACCAGGATGCAGAAGATAACCGCCTTGGCCTGACCAATGCCCTGCCATGCGATACCGGCACGCGAATAGAACGTGTTGTAGATGTTCAGGGCGAGCATCTCGGTGGAGTGCGCGGGGGCGCCGCCGGTAAGGGCGAGGTTCTGGTCGAACAGCTTAAAGCCGTTGGTGATAGACAGGAACAGGCAGATGGTGATGGTCGGCATCAGGTTAGGGATCTTAACCTTCCAAAACGTCTGCCATGCCGTGGCACCGTCGACCTTGGCGGCCTCGATGTAGTCGGACGGAATGGACTGCAGACCAGCGATGTAGATGATCATCATGTAGCCGACCTGCTGCCACAGGGTCAGGATGATAAGGCCCCAGAAGCCAGCAGCAGAGTTAAGGGCGATGAGCTGGGCGCCCACATTGGAGAGCAGGCAGTTGATCAGAATCTGCCAAATGTAGCCCAGCACGATGCCGCCGATCAGGTTAGGCATAAAGAAGATCGTACGGAAGATGTTGGTGCCTTTGAGCGCCTTGCGGGTGAGCGCCTGCGCAATGGCCAGGGCGATCACGTTGATGAGCACCGTCGACAGGAAGGCAAACGCCACGGTAAAGAAGAACGACGTGGAGAACTGCGGATCGGACAGCGCGCGCACGTAGTTCTCGATACCGACAAAGTGCGTGTTGTTGATGGTAATAAACTGGCAGAACGAGAGATAGAAACCCTGGATAAAGGGGATCACGAACCCGATCATAAACGCCAGACACGTGGGCAGCATAAAGAGCGGCCACCAGCGCTTGAGTGCTTTGCCCATAAAAGGGTCCTTTCAATATGCAGGGGGCGGGCAAACCAACGTCTGCCCGCCCCCTGTCGCTAATCAGATAGCTTGGGCAGCAACTGCTTACTCGGAAGCAGCCTTCTCGGTCTTCCAGCCATCGACGAAGGCGTTCTTGACGCCGTCCCACTTGCTGTTGTCGGCAGCATAGGCAATCAGAGCCTGCTTGAGGTTCTTCTTCCACTCCTCGGAGGGGATGTAAACGAAGTCCCAAGCGACGGTCTTCTTGCCGTCCTTGGCCATGGCAACGGCCTGCTGCGAGAAGACGTTGGTGGTCTCCTTAGCGCTCTTGAACGGGGCAGTCAGACCCATCTTGTCAGCGATGATGCTGGTGGCGGTGTCAGAAGTGACGCACCAATACATGAAGTCCTCGGTGGCCTTCTGGGCATCCTCGGAAGCCTGGGAGCTGACGCACCAGTAGTTCTCGCCGCCGGAGCACAGGCCCTGGTTCTCCTCGCCGTCGACACCGATGTAGATGGGCATCATGCCAATCTGATCGTCGGTCATGCCGGCCTTGGTGAGGTCAGCATAGGCCCAAGAACCGTTCTGGTAGAAGACGGCCTTGCCGGTTACGAACTCGTTGGTGGCGTCGTCGCCGGTCTTGGAGGCAAGCTGCGAAGGATCACAGGTGGAGTCGGTGATGTACAGGTCGAAAATCTGCTTGAAGTTGTCGAGATACTCGCCCTTAATCTCGTCGTCCTCCTGGTTGTGCTCCTTCTCGAACTCGTAGTAGAGCGGGAGGTTGGCGAGGTGGGTGGTGTAGCGCCAGCTGGAGGAGTCATCCATGCCGGCGGAAGTAAAGGCACCCTCAACACCAAGCTCGTCCTTGCGGGCCTGGATGTCGTCGGCACAAGCCTTCAGCTTGTCGAAGGAGTTGATGTCCTCGGCCTTGTAGCCAGCCTTCTCGAGCAGCTGCTTGTTGTAGATGATGCCGTAGCTCTCCTGGACCCAGTCGATACCCAGATCCTTGCCATCGGACTGCAGAGCCAGGGAGTCGTCAATGAGCTCACCGCGGAGCTTGGTATCGGACAGGTCGGCGCAGTAATCCTTCCAGTTCTTAAGACCGGTGGGGCCGTTGACCTGGAACAGGGTCGGAGCGGAGCTCTTGGACATCTCGGACTTGAGCTTCTCCTCGTAGGTGTTGGAGGCAGCGGTCACGATCTTGACCTCGACGCCCTTCTCCTTCTTATAGGCCTTGGCGATCTCCTTCCACTCCTTGTCGACCTCGGGCTTGAATTGGAGGAAGTAGACCTCGGCAGCGTCACCAGAAGCAGAGGAGCCGGAGCCGGCAGAACCACCGCAACCCACGAGGCCCAGACCAAGAACTGCAGCCGCGGAACCAGCAAAGCCCAGGAACTGCCTTCTGCTCATTTCGTTCTTCATTACAATCCACCCTTTCACACCGTGGCGGCACCCTTTGCCGCCGCCTTCGGAGATTGGCTCGGGGACTTTGCCCCTTTTGCTGATTTGAACGATACGCTATTTGGCTAGTTGTTTGAACAAGTATTACTAGAGCGGTAGAAAAACTTCGGTGAACGGTAATTTCAACTTGATACTTGACAAGTTTTGTATAAACAATTATTTATTATCGAATGCAGAGAAAACGCCCGGTCAAGCCGATGTACCGTCGGTTTGACCGGGCGTTTTCTCTTTGAGGCCATGAGTCTCGTCAGGCTGCGAGCTAGCCGGCTATCGCTTGGAATTGACGCGGTAATGGAAGATCTCGGGGTGTGTGCGAGTGTGCGTCACCTCAAACAAGATGCCATCCGAGGTGTACGACTGACTCTCCATGACGGCAACGCAGTTGTATTTGCCGAGGTCAAGATAGCTGCAGTCCTCATCGTTGGCGAGCTCGACACTCACCGTACGACGGCTCGCCATCACTTTGACACCGCGCTTGTGCTCCAGATAGCCGTAAATAGAATCTGCCGCGATCTCGGGAGTCAGGCCCTTGGCGATCGACGCCAAAAAATAGCCATGGTCCACTTGGCGCGCGTTGCCGTTGAGGCTTCGGACACGCACTACGCGAATCAACTCCTCGCCCACCTTAAAGCCCAGGTGACGAGAGAGTTGCTCGGTGCAAACCAGATGTTCGAAAGACTTAACGTCCGTCGATGCAACGGCATTGTTGCGCTTTGCAAACTCGCCAAACGACTCAACATCTTCGAGTGCGCCCAACATGTCGGTTTCACCCTTAAGCCAAATAACGCGCACGCCCTTGCCGTGTATGGGCTGCACAAACATCCCGTCGGCCAGCATGCTCAAAGCGCGGCGGACGGTATTGCGCGTGCAGCCAAATTCCGCGGTCAGCTCGGCTTCGGTTGGCAGCATCTCCTGAAACGCATAGGTCCCATTAATGATGCGCGAGCGTATTTCTCGGTAGATTCCTTCGTATATCGCTTTTGGCATTGTTTCACCTCTACATTATTCATTTCCGGCTAGGCACGATAGCATTTCTTAAAGTTGTTTAAACCGAATATCGGTGAAGCGACAGGATTTAGCCGTTGACGGTTTCTGTCATGCCCAAATCGGTTTCGCTCAAAACTGCCGGTACGACACTCGTCTGGTCCTCTACAATGAATCCATTGTTTAAACGTTTCCCCACGCGCAACGCGCCTCGATATTCGGAAGGCAGAACATGCTGCAAAAAATCCAACGCTTTGGCGGGGCAATGTTCGCGCCCGCCATGCTGTTTTCTATATCAGGCCTCATGGTCGGCGTCTCCGCTCTCGCAACGACTGCGGACATCGTCGGCGATCTCGCCGTATACGGAACCCCTTGGTACGCTTTTTGGACCATCATCCAGCGCGGCTCGTGGACGGTCTTTAAACGCCTCCCGCTCCTTTTTGCCGTAGCGCTGCCCATCGGTCTTGCCCAAAAACAACCGGCTCGTTGCTGCCTCGAGGCTCTCGTCGCCTATTTTGCCTACTGCTTCTTTTTGAGCGAGATCATTAAGCTGAGCGGAGACAACCTTGGACTTGAGTACCCGTCATCTTTGACCTCCGCCAGCGGTATCACCGTCATCGACGGCATCAAGACGCTCGACACCGGCATTATCGGCCCGCTGGCGGTATCGGCAACCGTCGTCGCCATCCATGACCGCTTCTACGATGCCAAAATTCCCGATTGGCTCGGCACCTTCTCGGGCTCCTCGCTGGTCTACCTCATCAGCTTTTTTGCCGTGTTTGCCCTTGCCGCTATCTCGGCCGCCATCGTGCCCTACGTATACGATGTAACTGATACGCTGCGTCACGCGCTTGCAGGCATCGGTCCCTTTGGCGTGGGCATCTTTGTCTTTTTAGAACGAGCACTCGAGCCCTTTGGCCTGCACCACCTGCTCTACATGCCGATCTACTACGACAACCTGGTCATTAACGACGGCATCTACGCCACGTGGAGCAGTTTGCTCCCCATCCTCTCCCATAGCACGCGCCCCCTTAATGAACTTGCGCCGTGGGCCGGTTTTACCGCCACCGGCTGGGTCAAGCTCTTTGGCCTTCCTGCCATCGCAGCTGCGTTCTACTCCACCGCAAAACCCGAGCGCCGCGCCGGCCTCAGGGTCATCCTTGTTCCCGCCATCATCGCCTCGGTGGTTTGCGGCGTTACCGAGCCACTCGAGTTTCTCTTTATGTTCACCCACCCCGGGCTCTTTTTGCTCTACGCCGTCTTATCGTCTTGCCTTGCCACAACCATGAATCTCTTTGGCATCGTCGGCATCTTCTCGGGCGGCCTGATGGAGATGGCAGCCTTCAACTTTATTCCGCTCATGCGCACGCATGCCGGTGCCTATCTTTTGGCGCTCGGTATCGGCCTTGCCTTTAGCCTCATCTTTTTTGTTAGTTTTCGAGCACTCATCTTGGTCTATGACCTTAAGACACCGGGCCGCGAGGATCATGTTGCCAATCGCGCGGCAATCGATTGTTTAACGGGAAGCGACTTTGCCAAAGAGCAATCCCCCAATGACGAGGTCGATAGTCGATCCGATCAAGATCACGTCCTCGCTGAGCGGGTAATTCAGCTTTTAGGTGGCGTTGGCAATATCGTGGGCGCAACCAACTGCGCCACGCGCCTGCGCGTCGAGGTCGCAGACCCTTCCATCGTTGCAGATAACGCGTCGTTTGTCGCGGTGGGCGCCAAGGGCCTCATCATTACGGGCAAGACCGCCCAGGTGATTATCGGCATCTCCGTTCCCCGCGTTAAAGAGCATTTTGACCAGATCATGGGCCTCGAGCCGGAATTTGTGCCTACCACCTCGGCCTCCCCTGCCGCCAGCGCAGCCCATAAGCGCGGCAATATTTGCTTCTTCGATATCGACGGAACGCTCGCCTGGCAAGACCCCAGGCTCGCCCAAGACCTTCCCGAAGACGAGCGGGACCTCTCCCCCTATCCCAACGAGGCGGTTTCGCAGGCAATCCGCGAGTTTGTCGCCAACGGCAACATGGCCTTTATCTGCACGGGACGTACCCTGAGCTGCATCCACCCCAAACTTCTTGAGCTGCCCTGGACCGGCATCGTCTGTCTTGCGGGCGGTTACGCCGAGATCAACGGACACACAATTCGCGATCTGTCGATGACGCCCAGTATGCTGCAGCGTCTTGCCCCCTACCTTGAGCAATCGGGCGAGGTCATCCGCTTTGAGGGCCTCAACGGCGTCGTGCGCATGAGTGCCGATGCCCCCGATGCTCCCGGATACGCGCGCACCCTGGGCGACGCAGTCACGCAGCTGCAACATTACAGTGTCTACAAGATCTTGATGTCTACATCGCTCGCCAACCACATCGCTCAAGATAAGGCACTTGAGCCGCTGCTGTGCTTTAACGAGCTCGAACTCGAGGTAACCGAAATCTCGCCCCGCGAATGCACGAAGCGCGGGGGCATCCAGTCTGTACTCGACGCCCTCGATCCCCACCACGGAACCGTATACGGCATCGGCGACGCCAGCAATGACGTCTCGCTGATGAACGCCGTCGATGTCGGTATCGCCATGGGCAATGCGCCGGACTATCTCAAGGATAAGGCCGATTACGTGACCGACACCGTCGATCACGACGGTGTCGTTGCGGCGCTCGAGCATTTTAGGCTGATTTAGGCGCGCTCCATCAAACGCACGCCCGTTGTCCTAAATCGCCAAAACTGCCGCGCCAAACGCCCTGATGTGGCAATATGTTGTCTGCATATTGCACCAATGCAACCTCAGAAAGAATGCGAGAACCCGTGTCCAGTCCGTTTACCAGCTTTTTAGCCCAGCACTTTGACCAGATTAACGACTATCTGGCCACGTTCTTTGACGGACAGGCGACCTCTGCCGATATCGAGCGCTACCTGTATGCGCCGCTCTCGGCTTTTACGGCCAACGCCGGCAAGCGCCACCGCCCGCTTATCTGCATGCTCGCCGCAACCGCAGTGGGCGGTAGCTTTGAGAGCGCCCGCAGCGCCGCGGCAGCCATCGAGCATTTCCAGTCGGGCGCGCTGATCCACGACGACATCGCCGACAACGGACAGCTTCGTCGAGGCAAGCCCTGCATGCATCTTACCGAGGGCACGGGCCTTGCCATCAATTGTGGCGACCTGGCGCTCACCATGGTCACCAAGACGGTTCTCGACGACCCTACGCTGGAGTCCGACGTGAAGCTGCGCGTGCTCCACGAGCTTACCGAGATGATCGTCCGCACCATCGAGGGTCAAGCACTCGACCTGGGTTGGGTCCGCGACGGGCGCTTTGATATCTCGGTTGATGACTACCTGGACATGGCGACGCACAAGACCGCGTTTTACAGCGGAGCCACGCCGCTTGCCGCCGGAGCCATTATCGGCGGCGGCAGCGATGAGCAAATCGAAGCGCTGCGCGCCTTTGGCCTACACACAGGCCTCGCCTTTCAGATTCAGGACGACCTGCTCAACCTTGTCGGCGCTAAGGAAGCCGCCAACAAGGACTTCCGCACCGACATCACCGAGGGCAAGCGCACGCTTGTCGCCGTACACGCCCTCTCTGATGAGCGCCACCACGACGAGGTCGAGGCGATTCTTTCCTCGGGCACCGATGATCCCGCGCAGCTCGCACGCGCCGTGGAGATCTTCCAGGAGACCGGCTCCATCGATTACGCCCACACTTACGCGCTCGACCTGACCGCTAAGGCCAAAGCGGCCATCGAGAACGTTGAGCTTGATCCGCACGCACGCGAGCTGTTCCTCTCCATGGCAGATTTCTTTGTGGAGCGCCTTAACTAACGGGGGTTATAAAACCTGTCAGCAGCGTATTTAGGCACAACTTGCTACACTGTTGAGTGCATGTTTATGCATCCCTTTGCGTTGTCTATCCGACAGACGCTCAAATAGTACGAATGGTACGCCGAAAGGGGTTCGTTCATGGAACCTATTACAACGGGCATGCAAGGAGCAGCCGTCGAAGACGTGCAGTCTCGTCTCCTGCAGCTCGGCTACACGATTGATGCCGCCGAAGTCACCGACAAGTACTTTGGAGCCACCACTGAGCAGGCCGTCAGCACCTTCAGGCTCGACAGCGGCCTTGCTGCCGGTCATGCCGTCGATATCCCCTGTTGGAGCGCCCTTGTAGACGCTTCGTATAAGCTGGGCGACCGCACCCTCTATCTGCGCATGCCCAATTTCCATGGCGCCGATGTGCAGGCCCTGCAGCGCGCTCTCAACGTTTTGGGCTTTGCCTGTGGCGAAGACGACGGCTATTTTGGTCCGCATACCGAGGCCGCCCTGCAGCAGTTCCAGGAAAATGTCGGCCTGTTTGCCGACGGCATGGCCTTCCAGGACACCTACGCCTACATCAACCGCCTGCACCATGTGTGGGAGGGCAAGCCCTCGGTCACCGAAGCCGAGTCCCGCATCGGTTTTGCTCGCGCCGCCAACGTGCTCGAGCGCTTCCAGATTGCCGTTATCGGCGAGGACCCCATCGCACGCAGCGTTGCGTCGCGCATGTGGAATATCGCCACGGCAACGACCGACAACAGCGGCATGATGCTCTGCGACTCCGAGGTCCCAACCGACGTTGACCTGGTGCTCGAGATCGCAAGCGATGAGCTGCCCGCCGACGCCGCACCGCGCGCCACGATTGCCCTCGCCGAGTGCCACAACCTGGCCCAGCGCATCCGCACCGCCAATGTCGCCGCGCAGCAGAAGCCGGCTCGCATTCGCATTGAGCTCACGGGCATGACGCGCTACAACGGCACCTTCACGGCCAGCGACGCGCAGACGCTCGCCGTACGCCTACTCGACGGCGTTTGCGATGCCCTCGCAGATTAGGTAAACTAAACGAGTTGCTTTTGGGCAACACCACACATTGGGACGTAGTTCAACGGTAGAACTCCGGTTTTTGGTGCCGGCTGTTGGGGGTTCGAATCCCTCCGTCCCAGCCATTAAAACTGAGCGCCCTGAGCCCATAACGGCCCAGGGCGCTTTTATGTGGGCAAGCGGAGGGATTCGAACCCGCAAGGGTGCGGAGCTGAGGAAACGCGAAGCGTTTTCCAGCGCAGCACGCAAGGAGCGAAGCGACGCAGCGGGGCGCGGCCGCCGAAAAGGCGGACGCGGAATCCCTCCGTCCCACAGCCGGCACTTGGGGACGTTCCTAAAGTGCCGGTCATCAACATGGTGCCGTGCGGCCCCGGCGGGCCGGCGTAGCATTACAGACCAAGCGACCATTTCCATGCGGGAATAACCTCGATGACGCCATGCTCCGTTTTGATCTGGGTCGCCTCGCGCAGCGTGATGATATTGGCATCCTTGATACCGGTTTTTACCATAGCAACCTCAAGGGAACCAACTTCACGCCTGCGCGTTTTCTCTGCCGTCATATCGACTGTCACCTGGTAAAGTGCGTATGGTTCCGATGCTAAAGCGTCGCCGACCAAGAAATCAACTTTTTCTCTTGCTTGCGTTGGAGCCGTAAATGAAGTCACCGTTTCCAACCGGCCGTTTGCCGTACGGCGCATGAGTTCAGCATAAATCGCAGTCTCCAAACGCTTTCCTATATCCTGCTGATTAGCACGCGATGTTGCGTATGCCATCCCCTGGTCGACGGCATAGACCTTGTCTGTTGTCGTTGTCTTAGGAGCCAAAGAAGTTGAATACTCCGGAAGTAATCCAATGAGATGAGCCTGCTGGAACAAACGAACGAGTTCGTTTATTTTTTCCCATGACGCTCGATATCCGACAGACTTTAAGGCTTCCAACAAACTGTTGACCGAAAGGTCGCAACCCGTGTTTCGAAGGCAGAAGAGCCCTACTTGGTTGGCAAGAGCGATATCCGTGCGCCCGCTCCGCTCGAGAATGTCTCGTGCAACAACATCTCGCAAATAGGCTTGAAGCATCTGAATACGCGAACCGGCATCAAGCTCCTGAACCCCAGGAAAGCCACCCTCTATGAGATAACGGTCATATGCCGATTCCAGATCAGTTCGCCGCTGCGGAGAAACAGCTGGAGCCCCAGCACTAGTAGACATATCCGGCGTTTCAATGTGATGAAACGCACAATACTCGCGGAATGAAAGCGGATGCATAGCGTGCTCTTGCGAGCGACCGCGAAACTGCGTCGCTATTTCATCGGCAGATAGTTTTGAGGACGATCCGGTGATAACAAGCGTTACGCTCTCGTGCTCCGCCAAACGCTGACAAACGCCCTGCCAGCCATCGGTCTCCTGCACCTCATCCAGAAAGAGATAACAGCCTTTCGTTCGCGCTGAGGGAACCTGCCGCCAATACTCTTCCAAAATGTCGCTCATAAGCGTGTCCGGCGCCGGTCGAAGACGGTCATCAGCAAAATTGAAATAGAAGATACGCTCGGCATCGACACCGCGATCGATAAGGCGACGAATCCATTGAAACGCATAGAACGTTTTGCCGCAGCGCCTGATACCCGTGATGATATGGACAAGATTGAACGGCTTTGGCTCAGGAAGATCACTGATGGCATCGTCTCGATGCACGACGTGAGGAATCTCAAAGGAACGGGCCTCGGCAACAATCTCTGCAATACCCAACGCTGTAGGCGCCATAATGCTCTCCTTTCAACATCTTGAGTATATAACTTCTCGTCCTACACGAGAAGTTTCAGCTACAACTTCTCGTCCTACACTAGAAGTTTGAGGTAGATTTTCAGGCATGTCCCAAAAATCTACCTCCGAAAGATAGGCGCCCCAGGCCCGTTAGGACCAAGAGCGCCTTACATCTAGAAATCATCAGCCCAGTTCCGAAAAGCGAGCCACCATCTACAAAGTGCCGCGGGGCCCCGACGGGCGGGGACACCGAATTAGGTTTATCGCGAGTTCCGCACGAACAGGAGGCCACTTAATGTGGCCTCCGTCGTGAGCAGGACTGTAGAGCAGGAAACCTAATTCGGTGTCCCGGCCCGCCGGGGCCACGCGTCCCTAATTGTTAAGCATGCGGTCGAAGCTTCCCGAGTCGCCATCCCGATAGTCGGCGGTCATCAGAATCTCCTGCGGAATGCGTCCGCCCTCGCGCAGCACGTTGCGGAACTGCACGCGCGTGACCATAGGCAAATCTTTGATCGTCGCCGCTAGGTTCTGCGGCACGCCCTGGTTGGCAGCCGCGGGCTCGCACTCTCCGCCGGCCTTTACGCGACGCTTGTGCTCGGCGAGCATGGCGCGATACATACCGGCATGCAGGCGAATCTCAACGACATTGGCATTACGGGCCTGCTCGACAATGCGCGCACCCTCTCGATCGATGTCGCCCACGTAGTAGACATAGTTAAAGCGATAGCCGATCTCGGCCAGATAATCATCCAGTGCGTGCGAAACGCTCGCCTTGCAGCCGCCGCCAAAGATCACGCCACCAACTTTGGTGCCAAAAAGCTTGGCATGCTTGCGGCCGCGCAGGAGCTTGACGATCTCGTCATAGGTGTCCAGGTTCTCGACCATAATGAACGGCTTGTCGGCGCCCAGCGTAAAGAAACCCGTAAAGTGCACGGGGCGGTTGGGGGCGACCTTAATCGCCTGCATGCTGATGCCCTTTTCGGTCATACGCCGAATCAGGCGCTCGCCGTGCTTGCCGTCAAAGGCCTTCTCATCGTTAAAAATCTGGTAGGCGCGCTGGCGACGCGAAGCGACCGGCGTGTCGGCACCGCGATTCTGTTCTATCCAAGCCTGGATGATCGCAATCTCCTCGGCAATCTTGCGGTTGGACATCTCGTTGTGCTGAGTGCGCTGCGGAGCCTTTTTGCCGTCCTTGCCCTCGACTTTAACAATTTGAGTCTGCTGCTCCTTAATCTTGGAGAGTGCCATTGGCGTAGGAACGACCTTGAGCAGCTGCCTGCCCAGGACACGTGCCAGAGCAAACGCCGAAACCTCGCCGTGAGCGGGCGGCTCAGGCTGCTGGGCGGCCGCATCGTTTGCAGTCGGTTTGGGCTGCGCCTGGGATTTGTGCTTGGAATTTGCCTGAGCTTTGCGCTCTTGCTTTGGCGTGGACGAGCTCTTTTGCGAACGTTCGGACTTGCCCCCCTTCGCCGGCTGGCGCTTGGGCTGCTCCATCGGGGTCTCAGCCTTCGCATCCTTGTTTTGCGTTGTCGCCTTCTCGGCCACGGCCTCGGCATTTGAGCCACGGCCGCCACGGTGACGACGACGGCGGGGCTTGCTCGAAGCGCTCTCCCCCGCCTGCTTATCAGCGGACTGTTGGGCTTTGACCTCGGTGTCAGCCGCAGGCTGCGACTCGGAAGGCTGCTGCTCGCGAGCCGCCGGCTCAACGGCTTTCTCGATCTGTTCGGCCTTCTCGGCCCGAGCGGTCGAAGCCGGCTCGCCCTTCTCCTGACGCTTTACGGGATACGCGCGCCCCGCAAAACCGCGGCCGGGACGACACGAACCCGGAGCCCTCTTGGCAGACTCCTCAATATCGTCTGCAACCTCGGAAGGCTCTTCAACCTCACGCGCGACATCCTGCTGCGCAGCCTTGAAGTGAGCACCGCGACGACGTTTGGGCTCTTGGGCCTCCACGGGCTTTTGCTCCTTCGCGGGCTTCTGCGACTCAGCGGCAACCTCGGTCTCAACAGCCTCGGTATCGAACTCATCCTTTTGAGCCACGGCGCGACGGAAGCGCTCCTGCTGGGCACGGCGCTGAGCATCGCGCTTGCCGCCCCCGCCAAAACCGCCGCGGCCGGCCTTGGCCGTAAAGGCTCGAACGACGCTCTCGTCAAGCAGCTCGTCGGTATCGATATGCTCGCGCGGAGCTGTTTTCACCGAAGCGGGCGCCTCGACAACGTCCTCGACGGTCTCTTCGGCAGCCTCGGCAAGCTGCTCCTGGACATCACTTATCTCGGCATGAATGGTATAGAACGCCGGGCGCCCGTTAATGCCGCTGCCCTCGATCTTGGTAACGATCTTTGCCGCGATGAGTTCGTCGCGCATCGCCTTGGTGTCGCATTCCTTATCGACGGAGCGGAAAATCTGCGCCAGCGCGCTCGATTTGATTTTGAGTGCCTTGCGGCAGAGCAGGTCGTAGGCAACCAGCTTGGCGCGCTCGGCAGAAAGCGACGTCTGGCTGCTCAGACGCTCAGCTAGGGCATCGACATTATTTTGGTTATCGGAATATACCGTCTTGGCCACGGGGCCCCTTTCATATGTACACATATACGTCTATATGGTACAACGCGCGAGCCTATCCACGCAAAACATCTGCGAGAACGCCCTTGCATCACCCGTTCTCGCAAGAAAAAAGACCGGGTCCGCGTCGTTGCGGGCCCGGTCTTTCCGAGTCATATGGATGGAACGGTTAGCCCATCAAGCTAACTAGGCCTTGGCAGCCTCGGCGTCGGCAGGAGCCTCGGCGACAGCGGCGCGGCCGTACTCGGCCTTGCCCATCTCGGACCACTCGGGCTCCTCGTCGGGCATGGAACCGGCCTCCTTACCGAAGAACTCCTTGAGGCAGTTGACGGCAACGATGAGGCCCAGGACCATCAGCAGGACGGCGAAGACGAGCTGCAGGCCCTTGGTAGCGGCGACGGAGACAGCAGCCGTGGTAGCGGTAGCCGGGATGGTGCCGAAGAAGCCGTAGGCCTGGACGGCGGCCATGCAGCCCATGGCACTCTGGACCAGCGAGGTGAAGGTGCAGCAGAGCAGGAAGGCGACGGGCACGTAGAGCATCCAGCCCTTGCGGCCGGTGCACTTGCAGAACACGGCGAGGGTGATCATGGTCATACCGCCGAGCAGCTGGTTAGAAGCACCAAAGAGCGGCCAGATGTTGGCATAGCCGCCAAAGGCGAGAGCGAGGCCAGGAAGCAGGGTAACGACCGTGGCGAACCAGGGGTTGCCGAGGACCTTCATGTAGCCGGCCTTGGACTCAATGGCCAGGGCGTCGTTGGTCTGGGCAAAGAACTCGGAGAACGAGGTGCGAGCGATGCGGGCGACGGCATCGAGCGAGGTCAGGGCCAGAGCGGAAACGTTCATGGTCATGAAGACGGTAGCGAGCGTACCGTCAACACCGAAGGCCTGCATACCGCGGGAGATGCCGGCGGCGAAGATCTGGAACGGGGTGGAAGCGACACCGGCGTTGAGGGCGCCGGTACCGGCGGTGTTCATATCGGAGAACATGATGCCGGCGACGATGATGGCAAGGATGCCGACGAAGGACTCGACGATCATGGCGCCGTAACCGACCTTGACGGCGTCCTGCTCCTTCTCGACCTGCTTAGAAGAGGTGCCGGAAGAAACGAGGCTGTGGAAACCGGAGAGAGCACCGCAGGCAACGGAGACAAACAGGACCGGGAACATCATGCCAGAGGCAGTGGAGAAGCCGGTGAAGACCGGAGCGGTGATGGTGGCCTGACCGTTGACGCCCAAGACGACGATGCCGAGGACAGCGCAGACGATCATGACGATCATCATGATGGAAGTGAGGTAGTCACGCGGGGTCTTGAGCATCTGGATGGGCATAGCGCCAGCGAAGACCAGGTAGACCATGACGACGGCGAACCACTGGAACTTATCCAGGTAGACCGGGAACTGCATTCCGACGGCGAACATGAGAACCATGAGGACCACGCCGGTGACGAACTCGGCAGCGCCGGTGAGGTTGAACTTCTTCTGGGCCCAACCAAAGGCGATAGCGACGAAGGTGAACAGGATGGAGATGGTACCAGCGCAGCCGGCGGCATAGGACTTGGTGAAGTCGATGGCACCGGTAGCGGCACCAGAAGCGTCAACGGCCGGGGTGAACATGAACGTCTTGCAGACCATGTCGGTGAAGGCGGCGATGACGATGATGCAGAACAGCCAGCAGAACAGCAGGAACAGGCGACGACCGGTCTTGCCGATGTACTTCTCGATGAGCTGAGCCAGGGACTTGCCGTTGTTCTTCATCGAGGCGTACAGGGCGCCAAAGTCGTGGACGGCGCCAAAGAAGATGCCGCCGACGAGGACCCAGAGCACGACGGGCAGCCAGCCAAAGGCCATGGCGACGATCGTACCCGTAACAGGGCCAGCACCGCAGATTGAGCTGAACTGGTGCGAGAACGCGGTGAAGGCGGAGACGGGCGAGAAGCTGTTGCCGTCCTTCATGCGCTTGGCCGGCGTGAGGGCCTCTTTGTCAACGCCCCACTTGTTGGCCAGCCATCGGCCATAGCCCAGATAGCCGCAGGCGAGCACCGCCGCGGCCACAACCATGAGCAAAACTCCGTTCATTACATTTCCTCCTCTAAAAAGAACTTCCCAGACATAAAAAATGAGGGCCGTCGGTTGCGCTCGACGGCCCTCATCTTCATCAGCCGCCCGTTATCGTACGGGCTAGCTGTATGTGCTAACCCGCATCAGATAATTACTACGCTGATAATGTTTAGCTGATGCGTGAACATGTCTAAGAAATCCTCTTCAATCATGATGTGAACGATCCGTGCGTGTTCACATCCCCCAGTGGTTGAAAAGGAGTATGAAACTTTAGTTACCTAAAGTCAACGCAAATATGTAATGAATTTTCAACTTTTTTTGAATTTCTCGGTATAAAACGCCACTGACCTCGGACTTTACCCGACAAAAGTTTTTGCATGAGAGATGCCCCTGAGAGCCGCGGGAGCCGGGCGGCGCATATGAACTTTCCTGCTCTACAGTCCTGCGCAAGACGGAAAGCACATTAAGTGCTTTCCTTTGCGTGCGGAACTCGCGATAAAGTTCATATGCGCCGCCCGGCTCCCGCGGCTCTCAGGGGCTCCCATCCCAAATGTGCGGAGCAAAGCTCCGCACACCAACTTTTTCTTTCAGCTAAAGAACGCTGGAAATTCGACGCTGGCTTGTTAACCTTGCTGGACGTTGTCGACGCCAAACCAGCTCAGAAGCTATATCGACACAGAAAGGTCCCCGGACGGAGGGGCCGGATATAAGGTTTATCGCGAGTTCCGCACGCAAAGAAGGCCACTTAATGTGGCCTTCGTCTTGCGCAGGACTGCAGAGCAGGAAACCTTATATCCGGCCCCTCCGTCCGGGGACCGCGCCGTACCAGCTACAACGTCATGTTCGGATCGGCGTCGACGTCGAACGGCGAGATTTCACCTCGGTCGAATTTACGGCGGGCGACCTCCGCGATCATGGCTGCGTTATCGGTGCAGGCAGACAAGGGCGGCACCGTTACGCGAATCCCCTGACGCCCGAGCTTCTTGATCATCATCTCGCGCAGGTGCGGGTTGGCCGAGACGCCGCCGCCGATGCAATACTCCTTGCACCCGGTGGCATGCAGGGCGTTTTTGGCCTTCTTGTACTGCACGTCAAAGACCGCCGCCTCAAACGAGGCCGCTAGGTCGGGCAGGTGAATCGTGCGCCCGGCCTTGGTCTCCTGCTCGATGTAGAGCGTCACCGCCGTCTTGAGGCCCGAAAGCGAGAAACGGTAGTCTCCCCTGCTGTTAAGCGCGCGGGGAAAATCGATCGCCTTGGGGTTGCCCGTCTCGGCAAGCTTGGAGATGATGGGGCCGCCGGGATAGCCCAGGCCCAGCGCCTTTGCCACCTTGTCGAAGGCTTCGCCCACGGCGTCGTCGAGCGTCTCGCCAAGCACCTCGTAGTCGCCCCATGCCTTTACGTGCACAAGCATGGTGTGCCCGCCCGAGACAAGCGTAAAGATAAACGGAGGCTTGAGGTCAGGCTGCGCCAACAGGTTGGCAAACAGGTGACCCTCCAGATGATTGACGCACACGAGCGGCTTGCCGGCAGCATACGCAAAGCCCTTGGCAAAGGCGACACCCACCACCAGGGCGCCCACCAGGCCCGGACCTTGCGTCACGCCCACGGCGGCAAGCTCACTTGGCGCAATCGCCCCACCCTCAAGGCCAAGCGATGCCGCGGCATCTTCAAGCGCCGCATCTACGACACTCACAATCACCTCAACGTGCTTGCGCGAGGCGATCTCGGGCACCACGCCGCCAAAGCGGGCATGAAAATCAATCTGCGTCGACACCTGGTTGGCCAGCATCTTGCCGTCCGCATCGATAATCGCCACAGCCGTCTCGTCGCAGGAACTCTCGATGGCAAGCACCAGGCGACGGCGCTCGATTTCGGCACGCTCATCAGCGGTGCGTTCGGGCGCAGGCAGCGGCCATACGCGCTGTTCGGCGGCAGTTGGCTCGGGCGAGGCATTGTCGAGAGGAAGCACCAGGGGCAGCGGCGCCGTCATGACGATGGCATCCTTGCCGGCACCGTAGTAGCCACGGCGACGACCCGCCTCGGTAAAGCCCAGGGCGGCATAGAGTGCAATTGCGCCCTCGTTGCCGTCCTCAACCTCAAGCGAAGCCGTGGTGCAGCCAAGCATCTGCGCGTCATAGCTCACGTGCGACAGCAGCTTGCGGGCGATGCCCTCGCGGCGATGAGTCGGATCGACGGCAACGTCCATAATCTGCACGTCCCCGTCGACGACCATGCCGCCGGCAAGACCCAGCAGCTGACCGTCGTCGTGCGCCACCCACCAGCTACGCGGAGCGGCAACGTCCTCGCCCAGCTCGGACAGGAACATGCCCGGCGTCCACGCCTCGTGTCCGGCGCCTTCAAAGCAGGCTGCCTCCAGCGCGCTCGCACCCTCGGCATCCGCCGCGCCCATGGGGCGGAATTGCAGATGACGTCCGGCGAGCTCGTCGGCAACACCTGTCACCTCACTCTGCGCGCTCTCGGCAAGGCCCAGGCGCTTGCGCTCGTTTTCCTCGGCGTCCGAAAGGCGCGTATAGATCGGCAAGACGCGAGCCGGATCGCCATCGCCTGCGGCGTGCGCCATCAGCAGGCCCTCGCCCGAGGGCCACCACAGATCTCGCTCCACGCAGCGCGCCGTCTCGTCCTCACCCAGCAGCTCGCCATAACGCACGAGACCGTCACCAGTCAGCTGAACCTGATCCCAGTCCACGGTCTGGCGCCACTCATCAAGCGCCACGGCGGCCTTGACCACACGCTCGCGCTCAAACAGACGCTCGGGACCCTCATCCCCCAGCACATACAGCGCCGGGTACACCTCGCCGCGCATGGCATCGGCAAGAACACCAAGCTTGCCGCGTACGCCGGCCTTCCATGCCGTCCAGGCGCAAGCGTCAAGTGTCGACACGCCGAGCAACGGCACGTTGGCACCACGTGCCAGACCCTTTGCGGTGGAGATGCCGATACGCACGCCCGTAAACGAACCCGGGCCGCGGCCGACCACATAACAGCCGACATCGCTACGATCCAGGCCGGTCTGCTTCAGTAGGCCATCAACAGTATTCACGAGCTCCACGTTGGCATGGCGGCGACACAGATGGTCCCCACTTACCAGCTTTGCCTCGCCTGTCTGCGCATCAATCCAGCTTGCCGCGCAGGCAAGCATGTCGGTCGATGTGTCAAGCGCCACCACCAGCGCGTTGTCGTTATGCAAGCTCATCTTGTACAGCCTTATCTATCAAATGGGAAAGCTCATTCGCGCGCTCGCCGTGCGCCTCGAGCGTTATCGTTCGCACGTCGCTGTCGTCCTCATCGCGCTTAAGCGTCACCGAAAGATACTCATCTGTCAGTTCATCCTGAAACTGCTCGCCCCATTCCAGCAGGCAAACACCCTCATAGCCCAGCACGTCAAAAATGCCCGTATCCTCAAGCTCGTAGGCATGCTCCAAGCGATACAGATCAAAATGGAACAGCGGAATACGCCCCTGGTCATGAACGGCCATGAGCGCGAACGTAGGGCTCGTGACCATATGCTCATCGCCCAGAGCGCGCGAGACGCCCTTGGTAAAGTGGGTTTTTCCCACACCCAAGCCACCGGTCAAAATCAGCACATCGCCATCTTCTAGACACGGTGCGACCAGCTCGCCAAAATGCTCCGTATCGGCAGTACGAGCCGTTCTATAGGTACCTACCCCCAGGCGCTCCAGGGACATATGCGCTCCTTATTATTCCGAGGGGTCTCCGGCGCGGGATGTCGCTCCAGATAGTCGCCCAGCATCTTAAAGTCTTCCTCCAGCAGCTCCTGCCACGCCGGATTGCGCAGCGCCGCCGCAGGATGAAACGTCGGCATCACCACAAAGTGCCCCATCTGATGGAACCTGCCGCGCAGCTTGGTAATGCCGATCTCGGTCTTGAGCACAAAGTGCGTTGCGGGATTGCCGAGCGTCACGATGATATCGGGCCAGATGCTTCGAATCTGCTCGCGCAAAAACGGTGAGCAAGCCAGCACTTCCTCGGGGCGCGGATTGCGGTTTCCCGGCGGGCGGCACTTAAGCACATTGGCGATATAGACATCCTCGCGCTTAAGACCTGCCAGGGACAAAATGCCGTTGAGGTCTTCACCCGCCGCCCCCACAAAGGGTTCGCCCTGCAAATCCTCATTGCGGCCCGGTGCCTCGCCAATAAACATCACGCGAGCGCGGGGATTTCCCACGCCAAACACGATATTGTGACGCGACTGGTAGAGCTGGCAGAGGTGACAATCGCCCAGAACGGCCTCGATCTCCTCGAGTGCGACCTCACGCGGCGCCTGATGGGTATGGCCTGGGATGTGCATGACGCCCATAGCGGCTCCTACACGTAGACCTTGTCGAGACGCATGCCAAAGCCGCAGGCGACCTCGTAGTTAATCGTTCCGCGCAGTCGGGCCATCTCGTCCATAGTGATCTCGGCATCGCCATCGCGGCCGACAATGATCATCTCGTCACCATACTCGGCCTCGGGAATCTCGTGTGCCGGGTTGGACTGAATGGCGACCATAAACTGGTCCATGCAGATATTGCCAACCTGATGCACGCGCTCGCCGCGATACAGCACATCCATACGATTGGAAAGCGTACGCGATAGGCCGTCGGCATAACCGATCGGCAGCGTGCAGATCTGAACGCGCGTACGCGGTACGCGGTAGGTAAAACCGTAGCCCACGCCCTCACCCATCGCAGGGTGTGCCACGCGCGTCACACGCGCATGGACGCTCATAACG
>UQPP01000031.1 GCA_900543025.1 uncultured Collinsella sp. | reverse complement strand
GGGCTATATGAGCCCGATGCAGTACCGAAGAAGCCTAGGTCTTGTAGCGTAGGAACACGGTCCAGGATTTCCACCGCGCTCCCAATTGACCGATTTCCCATGAACGGTAACAGGAGGCAGAGGCCGACGCGCTGACCTACCTGGACTTCCCCTACGAGCGCCACGCGAGGCTGCGCACCGACAACGTTCAGTAGCGCGTCAACCTTGAGCCATAGCACAGGCCCTTGAGAGGTTCACGAGCTCCCCCGCGATGCGGCAGATCCTCGGCTGCCCCTCAAAAAGAACGCAGAAGATACGGTCGAGGTCGACCGCGTCGACCAAACCGTAGTGACAGTCCGCATGCAGCGTACAGGCCCTTTCGCGCGGGTCGCCATCCGAGCCCTCGTCCGGTTTATGATGGCGCACCTCGACCCAGAGGCCCTCCGACACGTCGTCGAACTTGAAATCGAGCTCTACCTGAACGCTTTCACCGAATACGTCGCCCAGAGCGAACTCCGGCACCTTCGTCACAAGCCCGTCCATCCACTCAATCTCGATCATCGCGCGCACGTCGCAACCTCCTCCGGTAGGAGGCCGGCACCTTAAGCCGGCCATTATCCATACGGACAGAATGCGACAGCAGGGTGAAGCTCATTCGCACATCAGGGCGACGACCCCTCGCCTACCCCATGCATCGGAACCCCATGTTTCCGCAATCTGATCCGTCGGGCGATTCCCTGCTGGGACAACACGAAACTGGTCATCCTACGCATTAGACCAAGCGAAACCCGTTTTATCCCGAGAAGCCCTCCCCTAGATGCCCATTAGCGATAAGGAACGCCGACAGGGACTCCACAGCGTCTTCGTCGCAAATCCGACAACGCCCCTCCCTATCGCACATGGAATCCAAGCCAGCTTCGGGGTCGCCGCAGAACTCATCCAGAGGGGTTATCCGAACGATCGACGACGGGGCACCCCGCCGCCGGCAGGCAGGGAGGCGATAACCTCGCGGGCACCCCGCACGCAGACCCCGAGCGCCTAGTAAACCAGATTATTGAATACGGACTCCTTCAAACCGCCGCCCTGCAAAAACCCATCCCATCGTCCGGCTGGAGTCGACACAGATCGAGCTCCTTCAAAGTCGCGGTGAACTCGACAACATATGGGCGCGCGGCGTCCTTCCATCTCCAAACCGCCTCGTTCCCATGCCCGACGACCTCTTCCAGAGCCCATATGGCCTCGGGATACCGCGAAAGCGTGGAGTACTCCCGGATGCACGACTTGTGGATGAAGGAGTTCACGAGGGAGTCTTCCGCCAGAATGTACAGAAGTCCATCTATCGGCTCCGAGGACTCCCGTCCGAGGAAGGCATCATCGACCAGGTCCAGGCTGAGCCTTCTCCCGTCGACAGACACGGTTCGGCTCGCCTTGTCGAAATGAACCCCGCAGCCCTCGAAAAGACGCGTAAGCGCACTAGGACGCGAGAGCACGTCCCCGATTCCGAGAATCCCGCTCTCGCGAATGGACGCGCAGCCATCCGTGTTGGCCGTGACGTGCCTGAGGTGCAGCAGCAGGTCGTCGGGGGCGAGGGACTCCCCCAGCCTCTCCCGGACATCGGCGTACGTCCCAACCTCGTCGCTGCGAAAACGCAGCTGCATATCTCCGAACTCGCACCCATCGATGCGCAGGGCGTCGAACAAGAACCTCTTCACCCCGTCAATGGTAAAGATGCCGAAATCGATCACGCTTATCCCTCAGTCCGATCGCAATCATTTGTTCTGCTAAATGGTGAATCTTCTCCCCAAAGGTTATAGTCTCAGCGAGCTGATCGTTGAGCTTCTTGATCTGCTTGTTCAACTTTACGCGTTGCGAGATATCAACTTGTGCCACGGCTTCCTCTAGGTGAGCGAGCTGCGTGCGGTACCGTTCTTGCTGTTCATGGACATAATTAGTGCGTACGCGGACCAGCAGGTCTGGCTGGTAGCGATGCATGTAAATAAGGCACTTGAAGCCGTTTTTCTTACCGAAATCAAGCATCCAGTAGATGGGGCGCTTCTGGTGGGTTGAGCAGTGATCCTTGTAGAAATCTTTGAGGAAGTAGTTGCGAATAATCTCACGCGGCGTGCACTTACCGTCCAGGGCATCAGACACAAAACGGAGATTCTCTTCCAGAGCATCCTCAGCACACACGTCGCGCACGAAGTCCACGAAGCGGCCGATCGCGTCGAAAATGTTGGTGTAAGGGTGACGCCCCAGCGGCCGCTTAACGAAGAGCGGCCCTCGTCCTAGAATCTGAAATCACCACAACAACAGGTTCTAGGAAAGGACGAGGACCGCTATGGAAATCTTATCAGACCCGACGCCGGACATGCTCGCCATGCCCCGTTTCGACGACGGCGCCATCGACATGCAGGAGCTGCTCAGGCGCCTCGCCGAGCAGGTCGTGAACGCGGTGATGGACGCCGAGGCCGACCAGCTGTGCGGGGGCGGCATCAGAGCGGGCGAGCCAAATAAATACTAATTTCCAGAAACGCTCAAGCGTTCCCTCACGATGGGATCGAAGTCCCTCAGACGCTCGGATTTGATGACGATGCCGAGATTCAACATGTCCTGAACGCTCACGTGGGCAATCGTGGATACGGTGATGTCTCCGAGAAGAGTTCTGATGGGCACAGCCCGAAGGATGCCAAGTAGATAGAGCCTCTTGCCCATGACCACAGCATCGTTCTCCAAATAAGTACCCTCGTTGTAGAGAAAGACCGGGGAACCGCTCGATCCCGGGTAGCACGCCATGTCAACCAGGAACTCTTTCTGCCCCTGATAGTCGTACCTATAGGGCGTCGCCGTGATACCCCGACGGACGATCGGCAGGTTGTTGGCCTCATCCCAAATGCCGTTGGGGTATCCGACCATGGTCACCTCGTCCATACAGCCCATGTCTTGAATCTGCTTATCCGTCGGCAGAAGCTCCAAGCTGAGCGGTATGGTAAGCAGATGCTTCCCCGCCCGGATAAAACCATTCAGTGCGGGACCGATGGGTAAGACGCACAGGTCAACACTTTCGTCAGGGTGTGCGATCCAGTCGCTCTCGGAGCCCCGCATGGTAAGTTGCTCGTTTATATTGAGCAGGTTTCCGTTCTCGTCAGATCTCGAAAAGATGACGCGATACTCGTACGCGCCCTCGACCACGTGCCTGTTGGTCACGATTGCCGGCACATAGGTCTTTCCGTCGTCGCAGAACTTGAAAAAGAAACCCGTTCCAACTGAGCAACCTCCCGAGGCCAACGAAGCTTCGATGCGAATCGTCGTGTGCAGAAGCTGCTCAGATAGCTGCATGGGTTTCCTTTCATTTGGACAAATAGTATATCGATTGCACCCTGAGATGCCCTTCCGTAATCAATCAGTATTGCCGCTTTGGGCACGTCCTCGCGGGGGGGGACGCGAGCCAAGTCGAAAAAGGCAGTTAACCGGCGGCTATTCATGCCTTGATTTAGAACCGCTCGAGAATCTCCGCGGCATTCTCTCGCAGATAGATATCTAGGTCCGGCACGGCAAACTGCACGTAGCCCCTCTGTGGAGCCTGAATAACCTCTCTTTGTAGCAGCTTAGCCCTAATAGAGCTGACCTCATTGGTCTTTTTACCCATACGTTTAGCAATCTCAGATGATTTGGACTGCTGCTTATCCTCGCACATGGCCAAAAGATATTTGATATCGTTGAGTCCAAGTCCAGAAATCGCGGGCTCGTGAACAACATCGTGAAAACGAGCCTCTGCCAGCGCAATGCCTTCGATAACATCGCGCTCGCTCACGTTGGCACTTTTGACACGATGCAAGTTGGCGCGCTGCCAAATGGAGTAACCGACCAGTTGCACCAAATAGGCATAGCCCTTCGTGGCCTTAGCGGCTCTCGACAGCAGATCGTCCTCTATGGTCAAACCAGTCGCTATAAAGCTATCGCCCATAGAGAGCGCTACCTCCACCTGGTTGATAGGCGCCAGATCTTCGGGGAGGGCACGACGCAAGAATGTAAGTGCCTTGCCGTTAATAAGATCCATAACACCAGCGGGCAATCCGGCAAATGCGAGAGCAATATCGACTTTCTCCCCTATTAGAAGCTGCACAGCAGAAGCAATAGCGCGCATATCGTCAATCGGGGCATCCTGCACCTCATCTATTGCAATAAACAGGCCCTTGGAAGACTTTGCGGCCGAGCCAAGCAACTTTCTAAGACTCGACTCTTTTGGCACAACGTCGAATTTAGCGGAAACAATGCCGGCATTTACGCCGACTGAAGCATTGGTCGCAAGGGAGGATTCTGCAATCTGATCCTTCAGGTCCAGCAATAGGTTGGGACCAGCAGAAACAATAGCCGTCTTCCAGCCAAGCTCTCGTGCACGATCTCTAAGATCACAGAGCAAAACAGTTTTTCCGGAACCCCTTGGCCCGGCAACGCGCATGAGCCTCGCAGGTGCACCAATTCCCGAATTCAAACTCTCGGTAAACTCAAGGGCAATATCATCACGACCAATTATGCGCGGAGGCTCAGCGCCGGCAGTGGGACGAAACGGGTTATGGAATATTGTGGCGCTCACTTGTTTGCCTCTCAAGGAAATCGATTATCGGTCAATCTTAGCTTTATTAGTTTATCGCAACTATATCGGATTATATCGAGTTGTATAAGCCTGTACAAACTTATCGTAGAAGTATCGAGCTATCGTAATGTAAACTAACAAATAGCCTAAACGCTGCCTTCTTCCCAACTCATGGCGAAGTCAAGCTGAGGGCCTTCTAACAACCATTGTCTAAAGCGAGAAGTACTCACTCTCGGAAGACAAGTTAGGCCCCAACCATGGATCACCCGTCAAGAAAAACTCCGGCCAGCGCTGCGTGAACAGCGCTTGCTCGCGCTTCCAGCGGCGCAGTTTTTCCTCGTTGGCCTCTTCCCTGCCGCGCGAGGTGAACTCATAGTGATACAGCTCGGCGTAGGGCGTATAGATGGTGCGGTAGCCCGCCTCCCATACGCGCAGGCAAAAGTCTGCGTCGTTAAAGCCAACGGCGAATTCCTCGTTGTAGCCGCCGACGCGCTCAAATACGCCGCGTCGCACCATCTGGCAGGCACCCGTTACGGCGCTAAAGTTGCCCGGGCGCACGGCACGGGCAAGATAGCCCTCGCGCTTTGCCGAGAAGTCCTGGTTGGCGTGGGCAAGTGCACCACGCACGCCAACCAAAATGCCGGCATGCTGCACCAGATGATCGGCAAAGTAGAGTTTGGCGCCCACCACGCCCGCATCGGGACGCTGCAGATATCCCATCATCTCTTCGATAAAGTTGGGACTTATGACCTCGGTATCGTTATTAAGCAGCAACAGATAATCGCCCTTAGCGTGCTCAACGCCAAAGTTAATGATCTGGGAGTAATTGAACTCGCCCGGCCAGAACACAACGCGCGCGATACCCTTGCCTTTGGATGCTGCAGCCACGCGCTCTGGCAGGGTTTCGTAATACGCAAACGTCTCCGGGTCTTCGCTGTTGTTCTCCACCAAGACGATCTCGTAGTTGGCATACGTGGCTTTCTGGGCGATCGACATCACACAGGCATCGAGCGTCTCAACGTGGTCCTTAGTGGGGATCACAATGCTCACCAGCGGCGCAGGCTCCGGCAGCGCATAGCGCATGCGGTAGACAAACGGCGTCTCGGTCTCCTCGACCGTTCCGCAAATACCCAGCGCGTTAAAGTGGCGCCGAAGCGCAAGGCGCCCGGCCTCGATGGCATACGGCTTGCTATCGGCAGACCCATCGGCGGTCGACCCCGGATGAACGCGCCAGTGATACAGCACGTGCGCAACATGCTTAAACCGCGCGCCCGCCGCAAGGCAGCGAAGCGTCAGGTCGTAGTCCTGGGCGCCCGCAACGTCTTCTGGGGACGTGCCAATGCGATCAATAAGCGCCTTCTCCACCATCAGGAAATGCGTCACGCAGTTATGGCTATAGAGCAGGTCAACGTTGAGTTTGGTCTTAAAGACCGGCTGGCCCCACTCCCCCGTTTTCTGGAACATGTCCTCGTCGCAGAACAGGACCTGGGGACGCTCGCCCTCGGCAGCCTTGTTCAGCGCGGAAACATACTGGAATAACGCGTCCGGTTCCAGAATGTCGTCATGGTCCAAGAACGCGATGTAGTCTCCAGTCGCCTGCTGAATACCAGCGTTGGTGTTGAGCACAATGCCGCCGTTGCCAGGCAGCTCAATACGACGAACCCGCTCGTCATTGGCGGCAGCCGCAAGATTGGCCACCGCATCCCATTCGGGCGAGGCGTCCATAAGCAGCAATTCCCAGTTGTCATAGCTCTGAGCTAGCACCGAGTCCAGCAGCTCGCGCAGGTAGACCCGATCTGTCTTGTAGCACGGCACCACAATGCTCACGAGCGGTCTATAGGCAAAGGCCGCCGAAGCGACACGCTGGCACGCCAAATCGGCCGGCTTTGCGCGATGCTGCTCAAACCAACGTCGATAAGCTGCGTCGTCTGCACGCGCGTCCTTCATGCGGTTCCAACTGTCGTCGACCATGCCGTTGTACAGGCGACCATCCATGGAGCAAAACCCGCTCTGGATCTGCTCTGTGGGATCGCTCACAATAGCGACAAAATCTCGTATATCCTGAGGCATCTCAACGCTCAGATACGTTTTATTGACGCAGCATCCGTTCTGTTGCGGCACATCGACCTGCGACTCAAACACATGCACGGTGACATCGATGGCATTCATATACGTATCGAAGATCTGGAGCTCAGGTGCGCACTGGGGGTCTCCCGCCCAGGTAACCTCATAGCGCCACACCGCGCCGGCGTCTGCCGGCAAATAGCGAATGGCATCGATCTCGTAGCGGCCGCAGTGTTCGCCACGCTGCGCATCGCGGATAAGCGCACACAGCGCAGGCTTTGCTTTGTAGTTAATCTTGGATTCCAGCTTGGCCACGCGGCTATCGAGGCGAATGGAGCCCAGCCTCTGGCCACCGGATGCAAAAACGACATTCATCGACGAGCCATCCAAAAACGGAAGCACCAAGACAGCGAGCTCGCGCTCGTAATCGGAAACGGAAGGGCAAAGCGCCAGCACACGGCCATGATCGACCGGGAGCACTAGCGACGGCACACAAGAACCGCTCGTCGTCGCATGGGCAAACGCTTGAGAACCCTCCCGCTCAATAAGCGCGGCGACATCCTGACCGGCAAAACGAAGCAGCACAAACAGACGGCCCTGGCTGCGGCAAAGTGCCAAACGCTTGATACTCATCTACACTTCTCGCTTTCCCAGGGCGTTCGCTGCCATGCGTTTGCAGGCACCCAGGCGCCCAAACCTCAAGACGTCGTAATCGAACATGAGCTTTTTGCACGCACGGGCATTGGGGGCCTTGCTGGCAAGCGCCGCACGCACCATAGCGGCAACAGACGGGGCACATTGCGCGAGCGCGGCATCGTTGCCCACGGCAGAACCGGCAAGCGCCACGGAAACGGCAGCAAACACCTTGCCGCAGTCCGAGCCCAGCAACCTGAGCGCATCGTACAGCACCAGATCGCAGAGGAAATATGCCAGGTCATCGGCATGCTGAGCATCGAGACCGTCGCGCTGCCAGTCAGCCAGCACCGCAGAGTAAATCTTCACGTGCTCCAGCAGACGCGTCTCGTCGTCGTAGCGCATGGTGTCCATGAGCGAACCCTTGCGCGCCACGCGGTAATCATACAGCTTGTTCGAGATAAGCGCGGTCTTGTGCGAACGACCGTACACGGCAAAATCGAAGACCTGGTCCTCGCCATACTCAACGGTTTCGTCGAACACGATCCCGTTGCCCAGCAAAAACTCACGCTTGCAGGCGGTGCGCCATGCAAACGGGCGAGATGCTTCCTTAAACAGTAGGTCGGAGCTATAGCCTTCAAACGACACATCGCGCGGGCTCAGCACATAGTTAAGCCACGGATACCCCGCCTCAAGCGGATACGGATTCGCGCCAAAGGTCAAAACGTCGCAGTCCTCGCGCTCAAAGGCATCGACGATCACGCGGCATGCATCGGGCGTAAATCGGTCGTCGGAATCCAAAAACGCAACGATAGGCGCCGTGGACGCGGCGATGCCTGCATTACGCGCACTCGACAGGCCGCCGTTCTCCTTATCGACCAGCGTAAAGCGCGCGTCCTTTTCGCAATAGGCAGCCGCAATATCGCGCGAGCCGTCCGGCGAGCCATCGTTGACCAGCACGCCTTCCCAATCGGGCATGTCCTGCGCAAGCAGGGAGTCCAGGCACCAGGCCAGGCACTCCTCCACTTTATAGATGGGAACGACAACGGAAATCTTGGGGGTAGCCATAGTCACTCGCTCCTACTGTGCGGCCGGAACGTCATCGGGGTGCGGGTTGTCGCCGTAGGTGCACTGATACGTCAGCACACGCCAGACCAGCGGCAGGCCGCCAATCTTAAAGTAATGCTTAAACGTATTGAGCTTGCCCGGCTTCTTAAAGTCAAAGCGCGAATCGATATAGGCGCGGGGCGACTTGACCATCAGGCGCAAGTCGGTCTCGCCACGCGGATCAAACAGCGACAGATCAAAGCGACCGGCATCCCAGTCGGCCTTGAGCTCGGACGAGGCTTTCTTCCAAAACTGCTCGCGCAGTTCATCGACCAGGCGCTCATCGTTCCAACGGTACGTATCGACCTTCATGCGCATTAAAATACCCTGAAGCTGAGCCTTAAGCTCGGGGCGTTCATCCAAAAAGCGCTGCATCTCGGCGTATTCGTCGCACACGCAAAATACCTTGTTGGGCGAATTAACGGAGCTCTTCTCGTTGTCTTGGCGATAGCACAAAATGGGGTCCGCGATAAACGCAGCACGCTCGGCGCATGCCCAGACCTTAAAGTTAAAACCCGCATCCTGATACGAGGCACCCGGCGTGGGAAGGAAGCGAATCTGATTGTCGTTGAGGAACGCGCGCCGATAGATAGCCGACCAAATGGAAGGTTTGCGGTAGAAGATGCCCGGGCGATCGACGGGGCGATACGCGGCGCCCGTCATATGCTCGTCGATAATCCCAAACAGCTCACGTCGCTCGCTGGGCGTGGACCAATACAGATAAAAGTCGCCCTTTACCGCATCGGCATGCTCAGCATCGGCCTTGGCGACCAGCTTTTGAAGCGAATCCTCAAACATAAAGTCGTCGGACTCAAGGATGCCCACGTACTCACCGCGCGCCATCTCCAGGCCACGGTTCATCGAGTCGCCGTAGCCGCTGTTGGCCTTGTCGATCATCTTTACACGGGGGTCGTGCTCCATGTACTCGCGGATGATATCCGGCGAGCTATCGGTGGAGCCGTCGTTGATGCAGATGATCTCGATGTCATTGAGCGTCTGCGCCACGGCGGAATCGAGGCACACGCGCAGATAGCGCTCAACATTGCAGATGGGAACAAGCAGCGAAACTTTAGGGGTATCAGAGTTCTGCAAGAGAACCTCCTGTTGAATAGCGTGTAACAGGGTTATTTTAGCAGCCGAGTTGCGGCGGGCGGCAGCGCTTGGAATTAGAGAAAGCGCTCCAGGCAGGCTTTGAGACCGCGAGTCGAAAGATAGAACAGCGTGGCATCTGCCATCGAAAAGCCCGAGGTCGTCGCAACGAACTTGTGGGCAACACGGCAAACGGCGCCCTTGGCAGGCATATCTGCCCAGTCCGTTCCCAAAAACGTCGCGAGGTCCATGTTGACGCGAGCCGCCACGCGATGGAAGTCATCGGCATCCAAGCGCGCCAGGTCGAACACAATTAGGTCCAAAAACCAAGTTATCAGCTCGCCGGGACACAGGTCCAAAAGACCGTAGGCCGCCCAGCCCTCCAAGACCTCCTCGAGCATCCTCATGTGGGCGTCAAGCTTTTTGGCACGAGCCTCGGCACTGTTGAACTCGTGCGTCGCCGATTCGCTCTCCATCACGTAGTGGTAGAACTTGTCAGGCATGACGACGGTCCTGCGGGCAAGCGCATAAGCCGCAAATTGGAAGACGACGTCCTCGCCCAAAGCCAAACCGGGGGCGAAGCGTATGCCTTCGCGATTGAGCAGCTCGCGCGAAAAGGCTGCACGGCAGGCATAGGGCTGCGCATTCGAATGGAACAGCAGTTGGGGATCACGGGCGCCGAAGGTACCAGCTTTGGGGCTCATGAGTTGCTGGACGCGTTTGGGGGCAGCATCGGCAGGTTCACAGATGCCGCCAAAAACGGCGGCCTCGGCATCTGCAGACTTCATGGCATGCAGCACGCGCTCGATCGTCTGGGCATCGATGTAATCGTCGGCGTCCACAAAAAAGACGGTCTCGCCCTCGGCGGCATCGATTCCGACATTTCGAGCACACGAGACGCCCGCGTTTTCCTGATCAATCACCAGTACGCGATCATCGGCCTGCGCAATCTGGCGCAACACGTTCAACGAATCATCAGTCGAACCGTCGTTGACGCAGACAACCTGAATCGAGCGCTCGGACTGGGCCAACAGCGAATCGAGGCATCGCTGAATGGAGCGCGCAGAGTTGTAAACGGGGACGACAATGGTAGCTTTAGGACACGAGGCCTCTCCCATGCCGACCTACCCCCTCAGCGATTCGATGAGGAAGGCGGCGACCACGCCTGGGCCTCCAACCGAGGCGTAATACTTGGCGCGCCCCAAGGCACCATCCGTCGCAAAACTCGGATGCTCGTCAACCCAGCCCTCAGGATCTTTGAGGATGGCAGCGAGATTTGCGCGCTTCCACGGCTTGAGGTCGTCAAGCGAAAACTCCCCCGCGTCCAAGGCCGCTTGGAACTCCTTGGCCATCTGAACCAGGAACTCCTTATAGAACTTAGGCGCCAGGCGCACGTAGTTCCACATGTACGAATCGTACTTAATGAGCTGATTGAACTTGAGCATGCGCGCGACATCGCCGCTTACGTGGTCGCGGGCATAATCCTCTCGAATCCAACGCTCAATCTCGGCATACTCGGTATTGACGCAAAAGACCTTAGCCGAAGAATTGACCGAGGAATTCTCGTTGTCCTGTCGATACGACAAAACGGCATCATGCAGGTAAACAGCCTTATTGGCGCACGCGATCACCTTAAAGGCAAATGACGTGTCCTGAAAGGATGCCCCCGGAGTCGGCAGGAACTTAATGCCGTTGCGCTCAAGAAAATCGCGACGGTACACGGCCGACCAAATCGACGGCTTTTGTTTAAAGAACTGCGTTGTATCGCTCGGGTGCACTGGCTTGCCGCAATCCTGAGGTCTAAACATCTCGTGCAGCGAGCGGCGCTCCTCGGGCTTAGACCAGTAGAAATCAAAATTCGCCTTCGCAAAGTCGGCATTATTGCTATCGGCGGCCGAGACAAGCTTTTCGAGTGCGTCGGGCGCCATAAAGTCATCGGACTCCAAGATGCCAACGTACTTGCCACGCGCCATCTCCAGACCGTGGTTCATCGAGTCGCCGTAGCCGCTGTTGGCCTTGTCGATCATCTTGACGCGCCCATCGCGCTCCATATACTCGCGGATAATCGCCGGCGAGTTGTCGGTCGACCCATCGTTAATGCAGATGATCTCAATATCCTTGAGCGTCTGCGCCAGGGCGGAATCGAGGCACTCGCGCAGGTAGCGCTGAACATTGTAAATGGGAATAAGCAGCGACAGAACAGGGCTGCCAGAGGCGTTAGTAGACAAATGTGCTCCTTAGGAAATACCTGTCGTTTCATGGTATCAAAGGGTCAGCGCGCCAGCGGGCGTTTATATAATCTATGGAGCCTCTTGCGGGCAAAGCAGCCCCACGTCATGCGGCGGGCCCATGGCAGGTTCCTGCGTTTTATTCAAAGCTTGCCGCTAAGGTGCGCCGAGCCTTTACAATAGGACAGTCCCAAGGACGTATTCGATAGCTTCCGTGCAGCGCTCGCCCGCTGTGCGTGAAAGGATATATTGCCCCATGCCTTCAACCCTTCCCGCTCCCATCGATAAGCTCGCCATCGTCGTCGTTACGTACAAGCGCCAGGAACTCCTGGCCAACTTGTTCGACTCTATGACCGAGCTCACGGCAACGCCCTGGCGCATCGTGATTGTCGATAACGAGAATTCGCGCGAGACCGAGGCCATGTGCACCGCGTTCAACGAGCGCCTGGCCAACCTGTGGGGCATCGACACCGAGCAACCTGACGCGCAGGGCGGCACCGACCGCGTTATCTACGCGCCGCAGCTTGAAAACGGTGGCGGCGCGGGCGGCTTCTCCGCCGGCACCAAGTGCGCCTACGACCTGGGCGCCCAGTGGTTCTGGGTGATGGACGACGACGTGCTCGTCATCCCCGAAGGCATCGAGCGTCTTGCCAAGTGGACCGACCGCTACGATGTCATCCAGGGTTCGCGCCTGGACTTTGACGGCGGCGCCTTCTTTTGGCAATACCAACTCATCCTTTCGCTCGGCATTCCCAACCCAGTCGCCAAGTGGGACTTGGGTCCAGAGGGTTATCGCGCCATGAACCAGCTGTGCTTTGAGGGCGGCATGTTCTCGCGCCGCGTGGTCGACAAGATCGGCCTGCCCGATGCGCGATTCTTCATCTACGGCGACGATGCCTGCTATGGCTACGTGGCCAGCCAGCACTTCCCCGCCGCCGTTGTGGCCGACCTGGTGCTCAAGCGCGCCCGCGCCGTCTCAAACTGGGATATCGCCGGCAAGCGCCAGCTCAACTCCACGAGCGACACCAACCGTTACTACATCATGCGCAACCGCGGCTATCTGGCCCGCTACATGCAGATTTACGGCGACTATCACCCCGTGCTGTTCCGTCTGGGCAACGCCGCGACCTTCTGCAAAGAGTTCATCCGCTTGGCTGCGGTCGACAAATGCTTTAAGACCGGTATTCCGGCGCTGCGCCGAGGCATGAAAGACGCCCGCAAGATCATCAAGGATCCCAACTGGAAGCCCATGCCGCCCATGAAGGACACCGAGTAACGGAAGCTGGAAACACCTCGGCGCTTAAAGCCGCTGGCACACCGTAGCCACATGCTGCCCATCAAAACCGAACCCCCAGCGCATGCGACCCACGCCGGGGCGCGGTACACGGATTTCGTCGATGCCGGCGCGCTCTATGTCGAGTAGCGACTGCACGGCCAGCAATTCCAGTCCCAGCGCATCCACATCGGGGTCATACATCAAGTTAATCGTTATCAGCGGGCGCTCGTCCAGCATGCCAATCGTATCTGCTACGTCGAACACAGCACCCGTAGGGAAAACCTGGATGTCCCAGCGACCTGCGCCACACTTTCGCCTCGAGGCAGGATTGGCATAGCCCGGTAAGCCAAAGCAGAGCCCCTGCAAGAGCAGATGATATGGCAGCGGCTTATCTGGGTCGGTCTCACCGATTCCCGCATCCCCCAGGATGCGGCTTAGCGCCCGCCTCACGGTATCCTCGTTCCCACGGCACAGCCCGTCGCGAAACGCATCGACGTCTCGAATGTCTTCTGCAGCGCACTCAAACCACTCAATAATCACTAGACGCAAGGCCTGGCGAAGCTCGTTATTGGGCAATCGCAAAGCACGGAGGCGATCGCCATGCTCTGGCTCCTCAGTCATATCCGTCGTGAGAAAACCGGACAGATACAGCGCTGTCCACATGCCATCGTCAGGCGAGACATCTGGCTCTGCAGCGCCCAAACAAAGCGGGACCTCAGCGCACCCATGGGCCTCGAGCAAATCAAACAAGACCGAAAGGCGGTCGAGATTCCACCCGGCAACTACCCTACTCAGGCAATCGGCATATCCATACAGATCGGCACGCACAGGCGCCGTGCAGCCTCGGCCCAGAAAACCGATCACACGCTCTGGACTCGAGCAATAGGCCCTGCCAAACCGATACCCCTCGAGCCATTCACGCGCATCATCCAGGTATTCCTCGCGCCCAGCATGATTCAAAAGAGCCTGGACCTCGGCATCCGAAAAACCGAACCAACGATCACACCACGCCGACAGCGGCGTCGTCAGGCAATACGAGCAGCCGCGCGAAGAAAGCGCCGCTTCGGCAGGACCGGGACACTCCCCCATCAGACACGTCAGCCGCAACGAATCGCGCGCAGTTGCAATGGCGTCAAACAACACACGGTCAAGTAGTTCTGCCGGATCGGCGTCGGAAGCGACCCTCGCGCTCACACGGCCCAACCACGCCGCGTCGTACCCATCAACGAGCAATACAACCTGCTCATCGCAGGCCATCTCCAGCAGCTCTATGAGCACGCCAAGCACCGAGGCGACCTCATCCTCGCTCGCCGCACCACGCGCAACGCGTTCGATGTGACGCACCTTATCTCGAGCTAAGTCCGGAGCCTCCAAGAGCGCCAACAAGCGAGCGCACTCGCCCGAAAGGGCATCGCGCACGACGCCGGCAACAGCGGGGCCACGCCTCGCAGCGCCAGAAAAGTCCAGCGATATCACCGGATAGCAAGCGTACTCATCCCGATAGCGCCCGCCGTCTGCATCCCAAATCTGAGCATCGGCAAACAAACGCTGACCAGAGCGACCGACCGCTGGACGCTCCAGAAAAGCCCTGAGCATCGACAAGTTCATGCTCTTGCCAAAACCCTCGGGTCGACAGCACACCACAACGGACGCGTCGCAGTCCAACACATCGGCAATAAACATGGTCTTGTCAACCAGCATGCAGCAACCAAGGGCCTCCGCATAGTCGTGCATGCCAATGGGCAAAACCACATCGTCGGCACAGCCGATCAAGCGCACGCCAAAGCCAGCAGTACAATCAACATTTGCCTGTTCAGACACCAAAACGTTCCCCCAAAATCGCAACACGATGCCAATTGTAATGACCGCCTCGCGCGTACCGACGACGCCGCGCGAACATATCGGGCAACGGTAGCAACAAGAGGTATGAGGGGGCATAACTAATCGTTGCACAACAAAACGGGGCCCTATGCATTCGCACCGGACCCCGTCCCAACTCTTTAGTTATCTAGCAACCGAGAGGCTACTCCTCCGAGCTGTCCTCCCCAGAAGCTTTCTTCTGCTGATCGAGCTTATGCTTACCACTTACGATAGACGTAGCGCCCAGTGTGGCCAAGCTTGCACTGGCAAGGCTCGCCATAACGATAAGGTCGCCCGTCTTGGGCATGTTACCGCCAGATGACTTGGTCGTTGTAGTCGTCGTGGTGGTCACCTTTTTGGAGTCATTTTGCTCCTGGTTTCGGTTGTCAGTGTTGCCTTTACCGTTGTCCTCGCCCTGCTGCTTTCCGTCCTTGGTCTTGCCCTTGCTCTCGTCCTTCTCCTCAGATTCAGACTTCTTATCCTCGTCCTTCTTCTGAGTGGACTTGTCGTCCTTCTCCTCCGAGCTAGAACCTTTATCGGATACGGTCTTCTCGGAAGCCTCATCCTTGGAGTCGCCCTTTGCGGCCTCGGTCTTTTCCGTGGAAACCTGATCAGAGTTGTCCTTGTTCTGAGTCGAACCATTATTGACGCCAGCCATCAGCGAAGAGCCCAGCGTAGAACCAAGCTGCTCGGAGAAAGAAGGCTTCTTGTCCGGCGAAGCAACGGGAGCGTCCGGCGCCTTATTCGAGTCGTCCTTGGAAGCATCGGAATCAGGGGTTGCGTCAGAGCCGGAGCCGTTGTTAGAGCCGGTGTCAACGGACGAATCGCTCGAGCCGGTAGATGAGTTAGAGGTGTCAGCGCCGGTCGAACCAGAAGCGTCGCTGTCCGTATTGCCGGCAAAGCTTGAAGACGAATCGCCCGCAGCAGAGCCGTTCGAATTGGAGCCGTTCGAGGTAGAGCCGTCGTTGGTAGTGCCACCAGCCGAGCCATTACCGTCAGCATCGGTCGAGGGCGTATCCATCCTGTCATCGTTGGGATCGTCACTCGAGTCGTCATTCGAATCAGGTGTCGGCGAGGGCGCCGGTGTGGGCTCGGGCTGCACGGGCGTCGCAGCGGCTGCCTCGTCCTCGGCGATATAAGCCAAGCAGTCCTTCAGCTCATTCTTATAACGATTCTTCCAGCCCTCATGATACTGGGGCTGGCTCGAATACTTGGTCGCCACGTTATTGACCACGCTGTTGGAGAGCGCCGTCACAAACTCGCGGTCGGACATATCATTGGAAAGATTCGCCCAGCGGAAAAAGTCCCTGCAGCCACCAGTGCCGCACATGTTGGTGATGCTCCACACCATGCCCTTGACGCAATCGGCGCGGCCCGAAATATCAATACCCAGGCCGCTCTTGAGCCACGCCTCGGTCACCGCATAGTACGAGTTGTACGCATAGGCATCTTGAAGTGCTGAAAACTCAACAGGATCGGTGTTGTACGCACCTTGGAAGGCATCCTGCGCGATATGGCCCAGCTCGGTGAGCTGGCCGTTCTCGTACATGGCATTGCTCGTGTTGGAAATCTCGCTGCCGCGATCAATCGTATCCTTGAGCATGCAGTATTTTTCGGGGTTGTAGTTGTAGGCCTGCTTCATAAACGGAATGAGCGACCAACGACGGTCGAACTGGTAATAACCCAGCGCGTTATAGCCGTCACCGTACGAAAAGCCCTGGTTGTAGTTGCCATGGCTCTCGTACTTGGTAAAGTACTTTATCTCGGGAGTCACGTTGACAAACGAGACACCCTGAACCGACCTCAACACGCCCGAGAAGGACTGTTGGGTGTAAAGGCCCTTATCGATATCGGTGGCATCCGAGGCAACGCCCGGCGTGGGCTCCTCGGCAGCGGCGGGTGCCGGCGCGGAAACGGCGCCAAACGAAAGCGCCAGCGTCAGACCCGCGACAATCGCAGAATGCTTGGGCTGCATAAGATCCTCCCTGCATTGGTGTAGTTAAAGTTCAGTTTGCAAAGATAAAAATAAGTATTGCAGCTCGCCCGTTGTTGCACAACAACCCCTCGGTAAACGGCAACAACCCTCCGCGAAATCTTAAGGAATTGCGCTCAACCTACAGCTTAATGTTAAAGTTGATTTCGGGGACGGCGGCCAGGTCGGCCAACGTCACGCCGTCGACGTACTTTTCGATCACGTCGTCCAAACCGCGCCAGAACTTGACGGTCGAGCACAAATCGCTGCGGGTGCAGCTGTTGTCGATGCCATCGCACGCCACCGGAGCCGTGCTGCCCTCGACGGCACACAGGATGTCGCCGGCACGCACCTCGGCGGGGTCCTTGGCCATCATGTAGCCACCGCCCTTGCCGCGCACGCTTTTAAGCAGGCCCGCCTTCATGAGCGGACGGACCAGCTGCTCCAGATACTTTTGCGAGATATGCTCGCGGTCGGCGACCTCGCGAAGGGCGATCTTGCCCTCGGCGTCACCAAGCGCTGCGATATAGATCATCAGTCGGAGGGCATAGCGGCCCTTAGAAGAAATGAGCATACCAACCCTCCCATCGCATCTGGGACAACATAACCAGCTTTGTTTGTCCCAAATCTTAAGTAAATGGGACAAACACAACAGGTTATTTTGTCCCAGAATTTGAAAAGTCGAGTGGATTAGTCGGGTTTTCCCTTGACTAACGCCGAACCCATAGTAGCTTTATTCCGAGAAGATTCCTAGGGTTTAGTACACCTATGAGTACACCATATACAGAGAGGGACAGCATGAGCGCAAATCCGCTGCTTTCCATCGAAGGTCTGACCGCCTCCGTGGACGAGAAGACCATCCTCCACAACGTCAACCTCAACGTCGCCGCCGGCGAGACCCATGTGCTGATGGGACCCAACGGCGCCGGCAAATCCACCCTGGGCCACCTGGTCATGGGCGACCCCGTCTACACGGTCAACGACGGCCGTATCGTCTTTGACCGCCAGGACATCACCGAGCTCACCACCGACAAGCGTTCGCGCGCTGGCCTGTTCCTGAGCTTCCAGGCCCCGGTCGAGATTCCGGGCGTGCCGCTGTCGAGCTTTTTGCGTGCCAGCATCGCCGGCCGTCCCGGCCTGGAGATGAAGGGCAAGGAATTCCGCCGTCGCGTCAAGGAGCTCGCGGCCGAGCTCAACATGGATACCGCCTACCTCAACCGCGAGTTGGGCGTAGGCTTCTCGGGCGGCGAGAAGAAGAAGGTCGAGATGCTCCAGCTTCTGCTGCTGCAGCCCAAACTCGCCATCCTGGACGAAACCGACTCCGGCCTGGACGTCGACGCCCTGTCCACCGTCAGCCACGGCATGGACGCGTACCGCAAGAGCTGCGACGGCTCCATGCTCATCATCACGCACAACACGCGCATCCTGGAACACCTGGATGTCGACCGCGTCCACGTTATGGTCAAGGGCCACATCGTACGCGAGGACGACGCCTCGCTGATCCCCTGGATCGACAAGAACGGTTTTGAGACCTTCGAGCGCGAGGCCGCCGAGCAGCGCGCCCAGGCCGAAGCCGCCGCTGCCGAGCAGCAGGCGTAAAGGGGCGACGCAATGACCAAGAACCGCACCGAGGTCGCGGACATCGACCGCAGCCTCTACGACTTCACCTATGGCGAGGAGGGATTCGAGCGCCTCGACGCCGGCATCACGCCCGACATCGTGCGCGAGATCAGCGCCAAGAAGGACGAGCCACAGTGGATGCTCGACCTGCGCCTCAAGTCCCTCGAGATTTTCAACCGCTTCCCGGATCCGACGTGGGGCCCCTCCATCGAGGGCTTGGACATGGACAACATCGTCACCTACGTCAAGCCCAACACCGACCAAAAACACGACTGGGAGTCGGTGCCCGACGACATCAAGAACACCTTTGAGCGCCTGGGCATCCCCGAGGCCGAGCGCAGCTACCTGGCAGGCGTCGGCGCGCAGTACGACTCCGAGCTGGTCTACCACAACATGCAGGACACCGCGTCCAAGATGGGCATCGTCTACTCCGGCATCGAGGAGGCCCTGCACGACCCGCAGTGGGAACCGCTCATCCACGAGAAGTTTATGACGCTCATCCCGCCCACCGACCACAAGTTTGCGGCCCTGCACGGCGCCGTATGGTCGGGCGGCTCGTTTGTCTACGTGCCCAAGGGCACCAAGCTCGACTTCCCGCTGCAGAGCTACTTCCGTCTTAACGCCAAGGGCGCCGGCCAGTTTGAGCACACGCTCATCATCGTCGAGGACGACGCCGACCTGCACTTTATCGAGGGTTGCTCCGCGCCCAAGTACAACGTAGCCAACCTCCACGCCGGCGCCGTCGAGCTCTTTGTGGGCAAACGCGCACACCTGCGCTACTCGACCATCGAGAACTGGTCCAAGAACATGTACAACCTCAACACCAAGCGTGCGCGCGTGGACGAGGACGGCGACATCGAGTGGATCAGTGGCTCCTTCGGCAGCCACGTGGGCTACCTCTATCCCATGAGCGTGCTCAACGGCCGCCGCGCCCGTTCGAGCTTTACCGGCATCACCTTTGCCGGCGCCGGCCAGAACCTCGATACCGGCTGCAAGGTCGTACTCAACGCGCCCGAGACCTCGGCGACCGTCGAGACCAAGGGCATCTCCAAGAGCGGCGGCATCCAGACCTTCCGCAGCTCTATCGTGGCCACGCCCAAGGCCGAGGGCTCCAAGGCAACCGTGAGCTGCCAGTCGCTGATGCTCGACGACCAGAGCCGCTCCGACACTATTCCGGCCATGGACATCCGCGCCAAGAACGTCGACATCGGCCACGAGGCCACCATCGGTCGTATCGGCGACGACAAGGTGTTCTACCTGATGAGCCGCGGCATCTCGGAGGAAGAGGCCAGCACCATGATCGTCAACGGCTTTGCCAACCCGGTCTCCAAGGAGCTGCCGCTGGAGTACGCCGTCGAGATGAACAACCTGATCAAGCTCGAGATGGAAGGAGCGATCGGATAATGAACCAGACCACGAACACCGCTGCTACCACCCTTGAGCAGGTCAATGCGATGCCAGCTGCCACTTGGGGTTGGCTGAAGATGAACCAGACCAAGCTCGAGCTCTCTGACGAGCTTGCCGCCGCTCCCACCGAGGCTGTTAAGGTCGAGGGCTTGGACGAGCAGTTCCGCGGCGCTGCCGACGCATTTAACGCCGCCATGGACGCCATGGCCGAGCGCTTCCCCGAGCGCCGCGCCTCCGCCCCCGGCGACGCCGCCGACCGCGCCCGCATCACGCCCGAGACCGAGCTTGACGTGCCCGCCACCTCCATCTACCAGGCCGGTGCCATCAAGCTCGAGGAGGAGCTCTCCCCTGCTGAAGCCTTCGAGACCGGCATGGGCGAGGCTGCCTACACCTACTTGGCCGACCACGCCACCAAGCGCATCGTCATCGATGTGCCCGCATACAAGCACGCCACGGTTACCGTGCGCGTGAGCGGTGTCGATGCAGCCGCGGCCATCGCCGCCATCGACGTCGTCGCCCGTCCCCAGTCGACGCTCGATCTGCTTATTGCCCTGGACTCTCCCGTTGCCGGCCAAGGCGTCGTGGGATCCGTGCTACGCGTGTGCGCCCACGAGTACGCCACCGTCAACGTGACCTGCACGCAGACGCTCGACGATAGCTGGATCGCGCTCGACGACACCGGCCTGTTCCTTGACGAGGGCGCGCGCGTCAACGTGCAGCACACCGTCCTGGGTGCCGGCGCCAGCGCCACCGGCCTTGCCGGCGACCTGCTGGGCGATACCGCCAAGGTCACCATCGATACTGACTACCTGGGCGCCCGAGAGCAGGTGCGCGACTTTAACTACGAGCTGCGCCACCGCGGTCGCAAGACCGAGTGCGAGATCGACGCCAACGGCGTGCTGACCGGCACGTCCAAGAAGGTCTACCGCGGCACCATCGACCTCGTGCACGGTTGCAAGGGTGCAACCGGCACCGAGCGCGAGACGGTGCTTTTGGCCAACAAGGGCGTCGACAACAAGACCGTCCCCGTCATCCTGTGCGACGAGGACGACGTCGCCGGCAACCACGGCGCCACCATCGGTCACGTCCGCGACGAGCAGCTGTTCTACCTCGCCTGCCGCGGCCTTGACCAAAACGCCGCCGAGGACCTGTTCATCCGCGCCAAGCTGGAGGACGCCGCGCTTTCCGCCACCGACGAGCGCACTCGCGCAGCCGTCGTCCGCCTGGGCAACAACCTGATTGACAACTTTGAAGAGGAGCTCGCATGATCGACACCGAGCACGTTAAATGCGATACCTGTACCGCACCGGAGCCTATGGAGCTCGACGCCAGCGACGAGGCCTCGCGCGGCTGGCCTACCGTCGACATCGAGACCAATCCCTACAAGGCACAGTTCCCGCTGTTCCAGCAGCACCCCGAGATCGCCTTCCTCGATAGTGCCGCCACCGCTCAGCGCCCTGCCTGTGTGCTCGACGCCGAGCGCGACTTCTATCAGCGCATGAATGCCAACCCCCTGCGCGGCCTGTACTCGCTGTCCGTCGAGGCCACTGAGGCTATCGCGAAGGTGCGCCAGCAGATCGCCGACCTCATCGGCGCTGCCCAGGCCAACGAGGTCGTCTTCACCCGCAACACGAGCGAGTCGCTCAACCTGGTCGCCAAGAGCTTTGCACCCACAGTCCTCGAGCCGGGCGACGAGGTCGTCATCACCATCATGGAGCACCACTCCAACCTGATTCCGTGGCAGCAGGTCTGCCGCGAGACCGGCGCCAAGCTCGTCTACCTCTACCCCACCAAGACCGGTCAGCTCACCACCGAGGAGGTTCTTGCCAAGGTTGGTCCCAAGACCAAGATTCTGGCCGTGGGTCAGGTCTCCAACGTGTTGGGAGTCGAGAACCCAGTCAAGAACCTCGGCAAGCTCGTGCACAAGTATGGCGGCTACCTGGTCGTCGACGGTGCGCAGTCGCTGCCGCACATGCCGGTCGATGTGGCCGACCTGGGCGCCGACTTCTTTGCCTTTAGCGCACACAAGGCTATGGGCCCCATGGGCATCGGCGTGCTGTGGGGCAAGATGGACCTGCTCAACGCCATGCCGCCCATGCTCACCGGCGGCGAGATGATCGACTCTGTTACCGAGCAGGACGCCGTCTGGGCGCCCGTTCCCGAGAAATTCGAGGCCGGCACACAGGACGCCGCCGGCATCTTCGCCACGGGTGCGGCACTCGACTACCTGGTCAACACGGTGGGTTACGAGAACATCCAGGCACGCGAGCAGGCACTCGTCCACTACCTGATGGGCGAGCTCATGCAGCTCGACTTTGTCCAGATCATCGGCTCCATCTATTGGGACAACCACCACGGCGTTGTGAGCTTTAACGTCCGCGGCATCCACCCGCACGACGTCGCAAGCATCATGGACATGGACGGCGTCTGCATCCGCGCCGGTCACCACTGTGCACAGCCGCTGCTCACCTGGCTGGGCGTCGAGAACCTTGCCTGCTGCCGCGCCAGCGTGGCCTTCTACAACGACAAGGCCGACATCGACAAGTTCATCGCCGGCCTGCATCACGTTTGGAGCACGTTCAATGGGTAATCTGTACACCTCCACCACATTTATGGAGCACAACTCGCACCCCGACTACAAGTACGAGATGGATGCTCCCACGCACGAGCACGACGGCATCAACCCCAGCTGCGGAGACGAGCTCACTCTGCAGCTGCGTGTCGAGAACAACGTGATCGAGGAGGCCTCCTTTACCGGCCACGGCTGCGCCATCAGCCAGGCCAGTGCCGACATCATGGCCGACCTCATCACCGGCGAGACCGTCGAGGAAGCTCGCCGCCTGGCAGAGCTCTTCCTCGCCATGATCCGCGGCGAGAAGCTCTCCGAGGAGGACCTGGAAGACCTGGACGAAGCCGCCCAGCTCCAGGACATCTCGCACATGCCCGCCCGCGTCAAATGCGCCGAGCTCGCCTGGCGCACCCTCGACGGCATGCTCGAGGGGCAAAATAATCAGTAGTATTAATCCCAAATCTTAAGAATTTCGTTGGCCGAATCGCTTGACAAGAGTGGTTCGGCCATTTTCTATTCCGAAAGCTCAGCCCGTGCCTTCACCCGCGCATAAGCGCGCACGATACGAGATACGGTACTCTTGCCAATCCCGGTATACCGCTCAATCTGGCGCACCGTAAAGCCGGCATTGTTCAATCCAACAATAACGGTATCGCGCTGCGCCGGCGGTGCAGTTTTAACCACATTGAGCGGAACCCCGAGGCTCTTCGCCATCTTGTCGGCAAAGGCGTGGCGTTCACACTCTGTCTCTTTCATATCGCACAGCGCCGGCTCGCTACCGTCGGGTGTCGAAAGCGAATAGGCAATAAAGCCCTCGGCAGAACCAAAAAGTTCAAGCACGCAAGAAGGATCAGAAAATCCCCTCGCGGCATCGGCCGCATCACAGTCGTAAGAGCGCAGATGTTCCGCAAAGCTGCTCCAGGGATAACGCTCGATTAGGCTAACGCCCACCTCCTGCGGATCGGCGTGTACGGAGCGAATAGCCTCCATCACCTGCCAATCGGTATCGAGCGAACGCCGGTCAAAACGGTTCTGGAACAGATGGCCTGTGCGCCCCGTGCGCTTATTGAACCGCCGCGCGTATGTCAAAAGCAGCCGGTGCATTGCCGCGCTCATCCTGTCCTCGTAATCTGCAAGCACCAAATGCACGTGATTGCCCATAAGGCACCAGGCGATAACCGTCACACCCTCCTCGCGGCAGCACTCGCGCATCAGCTCCAAAAACTCCCACCGGTCGTCATCGCCCTCAAAGATGAGCCGCTTGCCCGTACCGCGGGCACAGACATGGTAAAAGCCGGTAACCGTTCTCCAAACGCGCTGCATGGCGCTCCCTTCGCCGGGATCTGCTTGCCATCCAATACAGCACGATTGAAGCGCGCCATCAAAACATTCACGCAAAACAATACACTCGCGCGGCCAAAGGCAGTAATCAGGCGGCGAACGGCACCGTTGCAACAGGTCAACCCCCGCAATGCTTACAAGAGCTGACCAATAGCTTGCCCAAGACGGACCCCCTCTACGGAAGTTCGCGACCACAGAACATAGAGTTAAACCGTTTCAATTAAAACTTCCGGACTTCTCGCTACGAAAACTGAGCCGTTCGCCGAATATTCCGTGCATTTCGCGGTATTATAGGGGCTGCATGTCATGTCCCTTTCGAAGGGTCGCCCGGCAATCGCCAGCCACGACCCCCAGACGGGACGCCAACACGATAGAGAGGAGAGGCATGCAGTACTCACAGGAAGTGGAGAACATGTGCCCCGTTGCCAAGGGTGCATACCACGGCCCCGCACCCATCCCCGAGGAGGGCAAGTGGGTCCAGGCTAAGGAGATTTCCGACATCTCCGGTCTTACGCACGGTGTGGGTTGGTGCGCACCTCAGCAGGGCGCCTGCAAGCTCACGCTGAACGTCAAGGACGGCATCATCGAGGAGGCCCTCGTTGAGACCATCGGCTGCTCGGGCATGACCCACTCTGCCGCCATGGCTTCCGAGATCCTTCCCGGTAAGACCATCCTCGAGGCCCTCAACACCGACCTCGTCTGCGACGCCATCAACGTTGCTATGCGCGAGATCTTCCTGCAGATCGTTTACGGCCGCAGCCAGACCGCGTTCTCCGAGGGCGGCCTGCCCGTGGGCGCCTCCCTCGACGACCTCGGCAAGGGCCTTCGCTCTCAGGTCGGTACCATGTTCGGCACCAAGGCCAAGGGCGCTCGTTACCTCGAGCTCGCTCAGGGCTACGTCACCCGCATGGCTCTCAACGACAAGAACGAGATCATCGCGTTCGAGTTCCTGAACCTCGGCAAGTTCACCGACGCCGTCAAGGCCGGCAAGACCCCCGAGGAGGCCATCGCTGGCGCTATGGGCCACTATGGTCAGTGGGAGAACGCTGCCAAGTACATCGACCCGCGCACCGACGAGGAGACTCACTCCGTCGCCAGCGTGTTCCCGGTTCACGAGTAGAAAGGGAGGGAAATAACTATGACTGTTACGTTCGAAGGTTACGAGCGCCGCGCTGACAAGATCAACAAGTGCCTCGCCGACAACGGCATCGCCTCCCTCGAGGAAGCTCTGCAGATCTGCACCGACAAGGGCTTCAACCCGCGTGAGATCGTCAACAACACCCAGTCCATCGCCTTCCAGAACGCTGAGTGGGCCTACACCCTCGGCTGCGCTCTCGCTGTCAAGCGTGGCGCCAAGTCCGCTTCTGAGGCTGCTGCCATCATCGGCGAGGGCATCCAGGCCTTCACCGTTCCCGGCTCCGTCGCCGAGGACCGCAAGGTCGGTCTGGGCCACGGCAACCTGGGCGCTATGCTGCTCTCCGACGACACCGAGTGCTTCGCCTTCCTGGCTGGCCACGAGTCCTTCGCTGCCGCTGAGGGCGCTATCGGCCTGGCTCTGAACGCCAACAAGGCTCGCAAGAAGCCGCTGCGCGTTATCCTCAACGGTCTGGGCAAGGACGCTGCTCAGATCATCGCCCGCATCAACGGCTTCACCTACGTGAAGACCCAGTTCGACTACTACACGGGCGAGCTCAAGGTCGTCGAGACCATCCCCTACTCCGATGGTCCCCGCGCTGCCGTTAACTGCTACGGCTCCGACGACGTCCGCGAGGGCGTTGCCATCATGTGGCACGAGAACGTCGATATCTCGATCACCGGTAACTCCACCAACCCCACGCGCTTCCAGCACCCCGTCGCTGGCACCTACAAGAAGGAGCGCCTCGAGGCTGGCAAGAAGTACTTCTCCGTCGCTTCTGGTGGCGGCACTGGTCGTACCCTGCACCCGGACAACATGGGCGCCGGCCCTGCCTCTTACGGCATGACCGACACCATGGGCCGTATGCACTCCGACGCCCAGTTCGCCGGTTCTTCCTCCGTGCCTGCGCACGTTGACATGATGGGTCTCATCGGCATGGGCAACAACCCCATGGTCGGTGCCACCGTCGCCTGCGCTGTCGCCGTCGAGGAGGCCCTCAAGGCCTAATCGCGCCCGCGCGATGCTCATATAGTTGAGCTTTGGAGCCGCTACCCACCCAGGTAGCGGCTCTTTTTGTTTGCGCTGTCGCAGGGTAGCTAATGCCGATATATCAGTTGGGGCGAAATACAAGATGTGATGAGATGGAGCGTCAGAGCGTCCATGACGCCCACCTGCCATATTTGCCCTTTACCGATTTGCCGAGTCTTTGCGGCCCCATTGCCGATCACCCGTGCGACAATGCGCCGGACGAGAAAGGAATCCGATGGAATCGACTGATGTACTGGTAATTGGATCTGGCATTGCGGGCCTTTGCGCCGCCATCGAAGCGGCACGCACGGGTGCAACCGTCACTGTGGCAAGCGCCGGCAAGACTATGAGTGGATCGAGCTTCTTCCCCGGAACCTGGGGCCTAGGGCTTATCGGACCCGTTAACGAAGACGACGAGCAGGACCTCATCGACACCATCCTGGCCGTCGGCGGCGGCGTTGCCGACCCCGAACTCGTCCAAGCGTTCGTCCACGGCATTCCCCAAGCGATTGACTGGCTCGAGCAAGACCTGGGCGTTGAGCTCCAGCGTCCGCAAAGCGCCAAGAGTGCTCAACAAAAGCAATTTATCCCCTGCTTTGACCACAAGACGCGCATGTGGCGCGGCCTCACCCGCAAGCCCCTTGAGGACGCTCTGACGACCTGGATCGAGTCGCTCGGCATTCGCCTGCTCCCCCGCCATGAGCTTATCGACCTTGTTGAGGACACGAACGGCAGAATAACCGGAACCGTACTCTACGACCTTACCGAAAATCGAATCGTGCCCTTTGCTGCCAAGGCCACGGTCATCGCAGCCGGTGGCACAGGCGGCCTGTTCGAGCGCAGCCTTACGTCGGCTGATGTGCTCAGTTCCTCGCAGGCCATCGCGCTGGCGCACGGCGCAACACTTACTAATATAGAGTTCATGCAGATGATGCCCGGCTTCATCGAGCCCAGGCGTAACTTGGTCTTCAATGAGAAAACCTGGCGCTACGTGCACGTAGACCAGCCGGTAGATATTGCCGACGACAAGCTGGACGACCTGCTCGAGCAGCGCTCTGGATATGGTCCCTTCACGTCACGCTTGGCCTCCCGCGCTATCGATCTCGTCATCGATCAGGCAGGTGTCGAAGGCCTGGCACTCCACTACGACTTCCCCCGCGAGGATGTCCCAGAGTTTGTGCAGACCTTTGCCACCTGGCTGCAAGACGAGCACGGCATCGCGCCGACCGACGAGATGCGCGTTGCGATGTATGCCCACGCCGCTAACGGCGGCATCAAGATCGATAAGACCGCGCACACGGGCGTTGAGGGCCTCTACGCTTGCGGCGAGGCGACAGGCGGCATGCACGGCGCCGACCGCATTGGTGGCTTGTCAAGCGCCAACGGCATCGTATTCGGACGTATCGCGGGCGCATCGGCAGCCCTCACAGCGCAGAAAGAGCCTGAGGCGGCCCTGAAGGCGGATATCGCCCTCCCCCAGTACGGCATTGCCACAACAGATGCCGAACGCCTGACACACAGCCTTAGGCACACGATGAGCACCTTTTGCATGATCAACAGGACCGAAACAGGCCTATCCGAGGCACTACACGAGCTTGAGGGCTTGAAGACGGAGGCAACGACCTTGAGCACACAGAAAGCCCAGGACAGCGAAGTCGCAGCCCTCGCCCGCCTGCAATCGCAGATTCAGCTGGCACAGGAAATGGTCAAAGCCATGCGCAAGCGAACCGAAAGTCTCGGGTCGCACTATCGAGCGGATTAAACCGGACACCTATCTAAAGCAGAACACAACCAATCGATATCCATGGGCCCCGTGAGCTCGAAGCAGCACGGGGCCCATTCGTGTCCGCACGACAGCGTATCCTTATTCTGAATACAGAGCGGACAAAGCCCGCATAGAAAATAGACCAGCGAGGAGGAGATATGGACAGTAGAGATATCGAGAAGTGGCGTATCGAACTTGATAGCTACGCCAATGTGGAAGACGGCGTTGAGTATTGGCTCGCACGCGATTTAATGGAACCCATGGGGTACACTCGATGGGAGAACTTCGCCGAAGTTGTTAAGAGGGCAAAAGTCTCATGCGAAACAAACAAAACTCCAGTTGATTCCCATTTTCGTGACACCACGAAAATGGTAACTGCCGGTGTCGCCGCTCGCGCGGTTAAAGACTACAAACTTACGCGCTATGCATGCTATTTAATCGCACAGAACGGAGATTCAAACAAGCCAGAGATCGCGCTCGCCCAGGCATACTTTGCCGTGCAGACGCGCCGCCAAGAGCTCATAGAGCAGCGCTTCGCAGAGATTCAGCGCTTGCAGGCGCGTCACTCGCTATCCGATTCAGAGAAACAGCTCTCGGGTATTGCGTTCAAACGCGGCGTGGACTCCAAAGGATTCGCGATCATCAAGTCGAAGGGCGATGAGGCGTTATTCGGCGGCAGAAGCACGGCGGAAATGAAGCAGCAGCTCGGCGTACCCAAGAGAGCGGCATTGGCGGACAGGTTAGCCGATGTCCTCATCAAAGCAAAGGACCTTACGAACTCGATGACGGCCTTCAACGCCGAGGAACACGACCTGTACGGCCTGGACCAGATCAAGCAAGAGCACGTCGAGAACAACACAAGCGTGCGTGGCAGCCTCATCGACCGCGGAATTGTCCCCGAGAACCTACCGCCTGCCGAGGATACAAAAAAGCTCGAGCGTCGCGTGAAGACAGACGAGAAGAAACTTAAGGAGGGTACTGACGGTTTTACCGATCCCAAGGGTAGGCTCGATCTGTGAAAGCGGCTGTGCCCTTTCGGGTTCGACCCCATGCGAGGTCAACAAAAAACGACCAGCCTGAGCCAGTCGCTTTAACGATCTTTGGGTGGGCCGTCAGGGGGTCAGCCTGCTGCGCAGGCGGTCGCTGCGGCGCTTTGCGCCTTGCGCGCTGCGCTGGCAAATGCTTACGCATTTCCTCAGCTCCGCGCCCCAACGGGTTCGACCCCATGCGAGGTCAACAAAAAAGCGACCAGCCTGAGCCAGTCGCTTTAACGATCTTTGGGTGGGCCGTCAGGGGGTCGAACCCTGGACCTTGGGATTAAGAGTCCCCTGCTCTACCAACTGAGCTAACGACCCAAAGCTAAAGTCCGTTGTGGCGGACTTTAGAGGAGATATCGTGTGGTGGGCCGTCAGGGGTTCGAACCCTGGACCTTGGGATTAAGAGTCCCCTGCTCTACCAACTGAGCTAACGA
>UQPP01000030.1 GCA_900543025.1 uncultured Collinsella sp. | reverse complement strand
CGGTTCGTATAGGACTATGCCTGCCGCCTGCGTATACTGCAGATATATGAGTTAGGAGTATCCATGGCGGAATTTGAAGTAGAACGCGTTGGTGGTGAACTTAAGCGCTTTGGCGTTGAAGGCTCTGACGTGCCGTTTAAGGTCGTGTCTCCCTATGACCCTGCAGGCTCTCAGCCTAAAGCCATTGAGTCGCTTGTGCGGGGTGTGAGGGACGGAGACCGCTATCAGGTTTTGCTGGGCGTGACTGGTTCGGGCAAGACCTTCACGATGGCAAGGACTATTGAGGCCCTGGGAAAGCCGACGCTGGTCATGGCTCCGAATAAAACGCTCGCCGCTCAGCTTGCGAGCGAGCTCAAAGAGTTCTTTCCCAACAACGCTGTGGTCTACTTCGTCTCGTACTACGACTACTATCAGCCCGAGGCGTATGTGCCGCAAAGCGATACATATATCGAGAAAGACTCCTCGATTAACGAAGAGGTCGAGATGTTGCGCCATCAGGCGACCGCGTCACTGCTCTCTCGACGTGATGTGATCGTTGTCGCATCGGTCTCGTGTATCTATGGCATTGGCTCTCCTGAGGACTATGCGGGTCTGGCTCCAAACGTCGACAAGAAGGTGCCGCTCGAGCGCGATGACTTTATCCATGCACTTATCGACATTCAATATGATCGCAATGACTATGACCTGGCACGCGGCACGTTCCGCGTGCGCGGCGATGTTGTCGACGTGTATCCGCCTTATGCCGAGCATCCGTTGCGGTTTGAGTTCTTTGGCGACGAGGTCGAGCTGATTGCCGAGATCGATGAGGTCACCGGTGAGATGCTTCGTGAGTACGAGGCCATCCCCGTATGGCCGGCATCGCACTACGTGACCGAGAAGCCGAAGGTCAAGGCGGCTCTGAAATCGATCAGCGAAGAGTGCGAGAAGCGCGTGGCGGAGCTCAAGGCGACCGACAAGTTGCTCGAGGCGCAGCGTCTGCAGCAGCGCACCGATTATGATCTTGAGATGCTCGAGACGATGGGCTTTTGCAACGGCATCGAGAACTACTCGCGTCATCTGGACGGTCGCAAGCCGGGTGAGCCGCCGTTTACCCTAATCGATTACTTTCCCAAGGATATGCTCTGCATCATCGATGAGAGCCATGTGACGGTGCCGCAGATTCGCGGCATGCACGAAGGTGACCGCTCGCGTAAGGTGACGCTGGTGGAACACGGTTTTCGCCTGCCCTCGGCGCTCGATAACCGCCCGCTTCGTTTCGATGAGTTTGAGGCAAGGATACCCCAGTTTATCTATGTTTCGGCCACGCCGGGCGACTACGAGCTGCGGGTGAGCCAAAACGATGTGGAGCAGATTATTCGTCCGACTGGCCTGCTCGACCCCAAGATTGACGTGCGTCCAGTTCGCGGCCAGATTGACGATCTTGAGGACGAGATTCGCGAGCGCGTTGCCCGCAAGGAGCGCGTGCTGGTGACCACGTTGACCAAGCGCATGGCCGAGGACCTGACCGACCATCTGCTCGACGCAGGCATTAAGGTCAATTACATGCACTCTGATACGGCGACAATGGACCGTGTCGAGATCCTGCGAACGCTGCGCGAGGGCAAGATCGATGTTCTCGTTGGCATCAACCTGCTTCGCGAGGGCTTGGATCTCCCCGAGGTCTCACTGGTGGCAATTCTCGATGCCGATAAGGAAGGCTTTTTGCGCAACCGCCGTTCGCTGATTCAGACGATTGGCCGTGCGGCCCGTAACGCCGATGGTGAAGTCATCATGTATGCAGACGTTGTGACCGATTCGATGAAAGAGGCCATCGAGGAGACGCAGCGCCGTCGCGAGATTCAGATGGCATATAACGAAGAACATGGCATTGTGCCCAAGACAGTGCGCAAGGCCATCAACGACATCTCAAGTTTTATTGCCGAGGCCGAAAAAACTGTGGGCTCCAAGGGACGCTCGAAGGGCGACTCTCTTGGCCATGGCGCATTCTATACGCCCGATGAGTCGGGCGAGGGCGGTGTGCCGGAAACGGTGGCGCCCGAGCAGACACTTGCGGAGCAGTTGGAAGAACTGCCGCATGACGAGCTTGTGCGGATCGTCGAAACCATGGAAGAGGATATGCGTAACGCTTCTGCCGCTATGGACTTTGAGGAGGCGGCGCGCCTGCGCGATGCCGTCGTTCAGATTCGGGCGATGCTCGAGGGTGCGTCTGAGGACGAGACGATCGAGCGCTTACGCTCGCAGGCCCGCAAGGGTTCCACGTTCGCATCGGGCAGAAAACGCCAGGGTGCACGGTTTAAGAAATAGCGAACAGGCCCCGAGTTCCCTGTGGAGCTCGGGGCCTGTGTCTTTTGCGCGCTGGAATTCGTGCGTTAGAGGTCCGCGATCAGGGCTTCGGCACAACGGATGCCGTCGGTGGCCGCGCTCATGATGCCGCCGGCATATCCAGCTCCCTCACCACAAGGGTAGAGGCCCGGGGTCGACACGGCATGGCACGTTCGGTCTCGGGTGACAGTGACCGGTGAGCTCGAACGAGTCTCCACGCCGGTAAGAACGGCATCGGGGCGGTCGTAGCCTCGTAGCTTTTTTCCGAGTAGGGGAAGTCCCAGGCGGAGCGACTCGACGATATGCTGCGGCAGGGCTTCGTCAATTGTCGTCCAGGTCACACCGAGCGGATAGGTGGGCTTTACCTTTCCGGGCGCCTTGCTGACGCGTCCTGCGAGGAAATCTCCGACGAGTTGTGCTGGTGCGTTCCAGTTGGAACCGCCCAGGCGATAGGCGGCCGCCTCGCAGGCACGCTGGAGCTCGATGCCGGCGAGCGGGTCATCGTTGGGAAGGTCCTCAGGCGTGACGTTAACGAGCAAGGCGGCATTTGCGTTGCGTCCGTCGCGGGCATTGAGGCTGGCGCCGTTGACGCACAGGTGGCCCTGCTCGGAAGAGGCGGCGACAACCTGTCCGCCGGGGCACATGCAAAACGAGAACACGCTGCGGCCGTTGGGAAGATGGGCAACAAGTTTGTAAGGGGCCGCCCCGAGCGCTGGATGTCCCGCCGAGGCTCCATATTGGGCTCGGTCGATGTCGCGCTGCGGATGCTCGATGCGAACGCCCATGGCAAAGGTCTTTTGTGCGAGGGCCACGTTGTGGTCCTTAAGGAGCTCGAAAATATCGCGAGCAGAATGCCCGCAGGCGAGGATGAGGCGCTTTGTCTCGATTGGCTCGCAAGCGGCGTCTTGGGACGATTGGACATCAATACCGGTAATGGCGCCAGACGCGTCGATGTGAATGTCGACGAGCTTTGTTCGATAACGGACGACACCTCCGAGCTGCTCGATGCGCTGGGATATAGCGGTGACAACCGTGGGAAGGATGTCGGAGCCAATGTGCGGCTTGGCATCCCACAGAATATCGCGGGGCGCACCCGCCTCGACGAAGGTTTCGAGGATAAGGCGATGGGCGGGATTTTTTGTTCCTGTATTGAGCTTGCCGTCCGAGAAGGTCCCCGCGCCGCCCAGACCAAACTGGATATTACTCTCGGGGTCGAGGATGCGCTCCTTTAGAAAGAGGTCGATTGCATGCGAGCGGCGAAATGCCGGGTCGCCGCGCTCGATGAGCAAGGGCTTAAGACCTGCTTCGGCGAGCGTAAGCGCAGCGAAAAGGCCGGCGCATCCGGCGCCGACAACGACAGGGCGTTCTTGAGGTGCGTCGGAGACGGGGGTGGGGAATGAAGACCCATCGTCTTCTATTGCGCGTACGCGCGAGCGGTCACGCTCGGAAACGCCGTCGATCGCTTCTCGTTCGAGGTGGGGACTAGTCAGCTCAACACGAAAGCTCAGGATAAAATGGACGTCTCGTTTTTTGCGAGCGTCGATTGACTTGCGGTGGAGCTCGATGGACTTAATCTCGGAGTCCTTGCAACGTAGGACGCGCTTGGCGACTCGCTTGCCAACAATGAGGCAGGCATTTTCATCGCCGGCTTCATCGAGCGACGCGTTGACTTGGGTGATTTCGATCATCGAGGTCTCCTTAGAGGCAAGAAAGAGGCCGTCCGGTATCCCAGACGGCCCGAATGCGTTTTTGATTATAGACTGCGCGGCTGCAGACTGCTTGCAGCGCGAATGCCCGAGAGCCAAGCCCATGCAAGGTTGAAGCCGCCGCAATCGGCGTCGATGTCGAGCGCTTCGCCGCAGACGTAAAGCGGGGCGCCTGTGGCGCTGCTCACGCAAAGATCGGGTACCGAGACGCATTCGATAGATATGCCGCCACGCGTGACCTGCGCCGAGCGCTCCTCGGCGGTTCCTTCGACGAGCAACTTAAAGTGCTTGAGGATCGAGACCAGGTGGATGACATCGTTGGAGCCTGGATGGCACTGCTCGAACGCTGCGCAGACGACGCGGGAGAGTTGCGGGGCAAGCATACCGTCGAGCCAACGGGGATTGCGGGGCGAAAAGCCGCCGAGCAGTTCAACGCGCCGGTTAAGCATATCGAGCAACTCGTCTTTAGAGAGGTCGGGGAAAACGTCGAGCAGGATCGTATCGCCGCGCTGGATACGACGGGAGAGGTTGAAGGCAGCGACGCCCGAGATACCGAAGGTTCGAAACAGGACTTCACCGTCTTCGTGCCAGAGCTCATTATGATTGCGGGCGAGCGTCAAGCGGGTGCGGACGCGCAGGCCATCCAACGTCTTGAGTGCCGCCCGATCGCCGACGACCGTTGCCGATACGGGGCAGAGGATGGGGCGCAGCGAAGTGAGGGGGAGGCGAAACGTATCGGCGATACCGGTGGGGTTGCCACCCGTGGCGATAATTACGGCATGTGCCTCCAGGGCCTCGTTCTTGCGAGGGACATCGGCGAGCGCTTTCCGAAGCGAGCGGAGCTCCGATTTTCGGTCGTCGTGCTTTTTTGCCTTGAGTGCCCGCGCTGGACGGTCTATTTGGAGTGTCCAGCCTTCGGAAGCTTTGTGCGCCGAGGCAACGTTGGCTCCGCAGATTAAGGTGATACCTAGGCGGTCGCAAACGTTGAGAAGCGCGTCGCGCACCGATTCGGCGCGAAGGGAGCGCGGGTACAGTCGGCCTTCCTCGGAGGTTGTCATGATGCCCAGCGAGGAGAAGAAACCCATAAGCTTTTGTTCGGGTTGGGGGCCCATGACAGATTCGACGAATGCGGGGTGGTTATACCGCTGAGGATCAATCGATTCGTTGGAGAGGTTGCAGCGGCCGTTACCGGTCGCAAGGAGCTTAAGGCCGCAGGCGACATCGCGCTCAACGATGCAGACGCTTTTGCCAGCACGTGCGGCCGTAATGGCGGCGGCGAGGCCTGAAGCCCCGCCGCCGATTACCAGGACGTCATAGAAGGCGCTCGTGTTCACTTAGGCCTCGTCGGTCTCGTGCGGGGTAATAGCCTCGACGGCAGAGACTGCTTTGGGCAACATGCCATCGGGCAGCGCGGTCTCAACCTCGCCCTTATCGCAGGCCTCGGCGAGTGCCGGATTAATGGGAAGCTGGCCCAAGATGTCGAGGTTATAGCGCTCTGCGACCTCGGGGAGCTTGCTCTTGCCAAAGACCTCGATCTTCTTGCCGCAGTCGGGACACTCAATATAGCTCATGTTCTCGACAATGCCCAGAATGGGGACGTTCATCTTCTCGGCCATGTTGACCGCCTTGGCGACGATCATCGAGACCAGATCCTGCGGGCTCGTGACGATGACGATGCCGTTGACGGGCAGCGACTGGAAGACGGTGAGCGCGACGTCGCCTGTTCCCGGAGGCATGTCGACCAGCAGGTAGTCGATGGGGCCCCACGAGGTCTCGCTCCAGAACTGCCTAATGGCGCCTGCGATGACCGGACCGCGCCAAAGGACGGGGTCGGTCTCGTTTTGGAGCAGAAGGTTGGAGCTCATGACCTTGACGCCGTGCTCGGAGATTTCGGGCAGCATAAGGTTGCCAAGGGCATGGACGTGGCGTCCGCTCATGCCGAACATCTTGGGGATAGAGGGACCGGTGATGTCGGCATCGAGGACGCCGACCTTGTGGCCGTGACGGGCAAGCTCGGTGGCGATGGCACCGGTGACAAACGACTTGCCGACACCGCCCTTGCCGGAAAGCACGGCGATGACGCGTTTGACCTCGGATAGCGTGTTCTCCTCAAATTGCGACGGCGACGTTTGCCCGCCGGCAGCCTGTGCGTGCTCGCAACCCATGTATGACTCCTTTGTATATGTTGGGGCCGAGGCCCCGTGATGTGACACGAGCGTCATTGTACCCTCGTTTGCGAGCGGGAGTCATTTGCGATGCATTTGGGCCGAGCGTGCTTGCAATACGATGGGTCCAAGCGAATGGGCGGGCTTACTGAACTTTGCTGGCGAACTCGAGGTATTGCATGCGCTGCAGCTTGTCGATCGTCGAGGCGTATGGGCTGTCTTCAGATTCCAAGTCGTAGCGCAGCCCGTCGGCACCAAGGTAGCCGGCGACATTGATGGTGGGCACATCTGACCTTGTTGCAAGCAGGGCTTTTTGATAGTCGGTGAGCGGGGCGCCGATCTTATTAAGGGTAATGGCTGCAATCTCGTTTGCCCCGACGGTGTCGTAGACGTTGAGCTCGGTATTGCCGGCGATTTCATAGTTAGCCCAGACGAAATATGTCGACTGGTAGTTACGGAAAGCGTGGTCTGCCGTATCTTCCTGAGGGTACAGCTCGTCGTTGAGGGTCGTTGCGGCGCTCGGCTGATGGTCGCCAAAAAAGACAAGGACAACCGGTCTGCCGATATTGCGGAGCTCGTTGATAAAGTACTCGAGGTCCCGGTCGGATGCGTTGATGCAGGTAAGATAGGTGTTGAGCGCGCTATTGGCACCCTCGCTGGCTCCCTCGACCCAATAGTTTGTCAGCTCCTCGGCGGGAACGGTGCCATAGTCGTAGCCGCCGTGATTTTGCATCGTGACGTCAAAGATGAACTGTGGGGCTTCGTCGGTTCTAAGCAGGTCGAGTATCTTGTCGTAGGTGGCGTAGTCGCATACGCCGGCATGGTAACAGGGCGCACCTTCGAAATCGCCGATTGAAAGAAAGTCTCCAAAGCCCAGCTGCTGATAGATTTTATCTCGATGGTAGTTGACGGGGTTTTGCGGGTGCATAGCCGTAGCGGTATACCCAAGCTCTTTAAGGTCCTTTGCCAGGCTGTTGACGCCATTCATCTGATACAGCTGATAGGGGATTTTGCCCAATCCGACAAAGGCCGTTGTCGCTCCGGTTAAAAATTCGAATTCGGAGTTCGCCGTTCCGCCACCGGCGACCGAAGCGAGCATGGTGCCGCGAACAAGTGTGTCGGGAAGCGAGTTGTAGAATGCGGGGCCGGTGTACCCGGCCGCCTGGAGCTGCTCAAAGCACGAAAGGTCGCTAAAACTCTCGTTCATGACGGCAACAATCGTCGGCTTGATTTCATTGAACTGGGCAACGGCCGCCGCGCGCTGCTCGCTCGAGCCATACGTGCTGTCGTAGGTGGCGGCGAGCTCCTGCTCGATGCTCTGCGCCTCATCGGGCGTATAGTCTTCGGGTTTCTCAATGGGCAACTCGTTGACCATTTCGGTGAACGAAGTGATAAAACCCTGAGACGCATACGTGGTGATGGGCTGCCAACGGTCAAATCCAAAATTCAGCGCCTGCTCCAAGTCGATGCTGGAAAAGCCCGAGAGCCCCACAACGGTCACTAGCAGAAAAGCGCAGAGGTTGGCGGCGATTGCGGGGAAGACATGGGTGGGCGTACGGAGCTTTCTCGGTCGGATAAGCGAAAGAAGCCCCAGGGAAATCTCCAGCAGGGCGAGAGAGGTTACGATTCCGGCGGTAAAGGTAAACTCGTATCCCTCGCTCACTTCCATTGCGGTGCCAAGGGCCAAGATATCGCTTGGCAGGATGGCCTCGCCTTTAAACGTTATGACGAAGTGCTCGGCAATGCCAAGGATGCAACAGGCGACGGGCACGAGGGCCATGACGCCTCCATGACGCTGTCCCAGCAAATAAAGGGAGAGCAGAACCGTCGCGAGCAGCCCGACGGAAAACCCGAATGAGTTGGCGGGAATGCGATAGAACGTTTCGTTACAGGCAATTTCGAGTGAAACGAACGAGAGCGCTGAAACAGCGGCGATGACAAGGATGTCACGGCAAATACAGGCAACCGTTCCCGTCGCAAGATCGGTTTGGTCGATAAGTCCCGAAACCAAGGGTTCGACAAGAAGTATGACGGCGGCAGCACCGAGCGCCGAATAAGAAAGGACCCATAGGGAACTGTCCTCATTTACGAGCAATTGATTCGTAATCCATGCGGCTACCACGCCGAGCGGGATGAGGAGCGTCGCGCACCAAAAGACGCGGGCAATGGGCGACTTTTCATTGTGTTTGATTGAAAAATACACGCGCACGACGACGGTGGCCACGATAAGGACGGCGATGAATATGGGCAGATTGGCCATGTCGCTCGAAGTGATTTCAAGGGGGATATCTTCGGTCATGGACGTTCCTCTGTTACAGCAAATTAAGTTCAGTATTAGATTACTGTAACCTCTCCACGGTATTTCGAGAAACAAAGCACCCGATACGCAAAGCTAAAGGTCTGCGAATCTTGTATTACGAACATCTGTGCGCGTTGAGTGCGCTAAACTCAACGGCAGTATGATTCGATGCAATAGGAGGCAAGGAGCTTCCATGTCTGATTCTTCTATCGTTATTCGCGGCGCTCGTGAGCACAACCTCCGTGATATCGATGTTTCCATTCCGCGTGACCAACTCGTGGTCATTACCGGTCTTTCTGGCTCGGGCAAGAGTTCGCTGGCATTTGACACTATCTATGCCGAGGGCCAGCGTCGATACGTCGAGAGTCTTTCGAGCTATGCGCGCCAGTTCTTGGGCCAGATGGACAAACCCGACTTGGATTCAATCGACGGCCTTTCGCCGGCGGTGTCAATCGACCAAAAGACGACGTCTAAAAACCCTCGCTCGACGGTTGGCACTGTAACCGAGATTTATGACTATCTGCGCCTGCTGTTCGCCCGTGTGGGCACCCCGCACTGTCCCGAATGCGGCCGCGTCATTGAGCGCCAGACGACCGACCAGGTTGCCGACAAGGTCTTGGCGGCGGGGGAGGGCCGCCGCGCGTTTGTGCTGGCACCGGTGGTGCGCGGGCGAAAAGGCGAGTACACCAAGCTGTTTGAGGACCTTCGCGCCGAGGGCTTTAGCCGCGTGCGTGTCGACGGCGAGGTTCGCTCGCTTGATGACCCTATCGATTTGGATAAGAAATTCAAGCACGATATCGAGGTCGTGGTCGACCGCATCGTGATTCGCGAGAACTCGCTGGGCCGTATTGCCGAGTCCGTTGAACAGGCGACTGCGCTGGCGCACGGCAATGTGAACGTATACTTGCTGCCCGACCGCGACGCTCCCGAGGGGACCGAAGGCGAGTTGCTGGAGTATTCGCTGGCGTTAGCGTGCCCGGAGCATGGACACTCCATCGATGACCTGCAGCCGCGTGATTTCTCGTTCAACGCGCCCTATGGCGCGTGCCCCGAGTGCGATGGCCTGGGCTTTAAGAAGACGGTCGATGCCGAGGCGCTGATTGAGGACCCCTCGAAGTCCATTGCCGACGGAGTCTTTGGTAGCCTGTTTGGCAATTCGAACTACTATCCGCAGATTTTTGCTGCGGTCTGCAAACACTTTAAGGTGAGCGCCGATACGCCGTGGGAGGACTTGCCCCCTCGCGTGCGTCGTGCATTCTTGGATGGCCTGGGCGATACAAAGATCTCGGTCGACTACCAAAAGCTCGACGGACGTCGCAGCCAGTGGGATACCAAGTTTTCGGGCGTTCGCAACATCCTGTACGAACGCTATACCGAGACGACGAACGAGAACACCAAGACGCGCCTGGAGAAGTACATTCGCGAGGAACCGTGTTCGAGCTGCCACGGCGCTCGTTTGCGCCCTGAGATGCTCGCCGTCACCGTGGGCGGCAAGTCCATTTACGAAGTTTGTTGCCTGTCGTGCCGTGAATCGCTCGAGTTTTTTGAGGGCCTGGAACTCACCGAGCGCCAACAGTTTATCGGCGGCCGTATCGTCAAGGAAATTCTGGAGCGCCTGCGTTTTCTGGTCGATGTTGGACTCGACTATCTGACACTCGATCGCGCCTCGGCGACGCTTTCCGGTGGCGAGGCACAGCGTATTCGCTTGGCAACGCAGATCGGCGCGGGTCTCATGGGCGTGCTCTATATTCTGGACGAGCCCTCGATCGGTCTTCATCAGCGTGACAACGAGCGCCTGATCAAGACGCTCGAGCGCCTGCGCGATATCGGCAATACCGTTATCGTTGTCGAACACGACGAGGATACAATCCGTGCCGCCGACTACGTGATCGACATGGGGCCCGGCGCCGGTGTCAACGGCGGGCACGTAGTCGCGGCGGGAACGCCTGCCGATATCATGGCGTGTCCTGAGTCGATGACGGGCGCTTATCTGACCGGCAAACGAATGATCCGGGTGCCTGATGAACGGCGCAAGCCCGGTCGCGGCTGCCTTAAAATTACGGGCGCTCGAGCCAACAACCTCAAAAACGTTACCGCCAAGATCGAGTTTGGTACGCTTACGGTTGTTACCGGCGTGTCGGGATCGGGCAAGAGCTCCCTGGTTACCGACACCATTGCGCCTGCCCTTACGAATGCCATTCACCGCTCGACGCGCCCCGTGGGTCCGTATAAGAAAATCGAGGGCATCGAGTGTATCGATAAGGTTATCGATATCGACCAGTCGCCGATTGGCCGCACGCCGCGTTCCAACCCTGCTACCTATATCGGCCTGTGGGATGATCTTCGCGCGCTGTTTGCGAGTACGCCGGAGTCGAAGGCGCGCGGCTACTCGCCGGGTCGTTTCTCCTTTAATGTGAGTGGCGGGCGCTGTGAGGCGTGCAAGGGCGACGGGCAGATCAAGATCGAGATGCACTTCCTTCCCGATATCTACGTTCCCTGCGAAGTTTGCGGCGGTAAACGCTACAACCGCGAGACACTCGAGGTCACCTACCGTGGCAAGACCATCTCGGACGTGCTCGACATGAGCGTCACCGAGGCGCTGGCCTTCTTTGGGAATATCCCGCAGATTAAGCGCAAGCTCCAGACGCTGTACGATGTAGGCTTAGGTTACGTGAGCCTGGGCCAGCCCGCCACGACGCTCTCGGGCGGCGAGGCGCAGCGTGTGAAGCTCGCCAAGGAGCTTCATCGACGCCAGACGGGCAAGACGTTCTATATTTTGGACGAGCCGACGACCGGTCTTCATTTTGAGGACGTCCGCCAGCTGCTCGATGTGCTGCAGCGCTTGGTCGATGCGGGCAACACGGTGCTGGTGATTGAGCACAACCTTGATGTCATCAAGGTTGCCGACCGCCTGATCGATATGGGTCCCGAGGGCGGTAACGGCGGCGGAACCGTCGTGGTTTCGGGCACACCGGAGCAGGTTGCGGACTGTCCGCAGAGTTATACGGGCAAGTTTTTGGCGCCGTTGCTCAGGCGTGACCGGGAGCGTCAGGCTCAACTTGATGCTCAATAAATAGGCGATTCAGTTTATGGGCGCCATCGACTCCTCGTGATTCGATGGCGCTTGCTGTGTCGAAGTGACGTATGCAGCCGAATTGGACATATACTTAATCTTTGCGTCCGAATGCGAGGGAAAGGATATGTCATGGCAAAGGCTGTAAAGACGCCAAAAACCAATGCGATGCGCGAGCTGGAAAGTGCCGGCATTTCCTATGTTCTACATACGTACGAAGACGATGGTGATGAGTCGGTGGGCCTGGGGGTCGCGATTTCGGAGCAGCTTGGCGAGGAGCCCGGTCAAGGATTTAAGACTTTGGTCTGCGTGACGCCGTCCAACGACTATGTCGTGTGCTGCATCCCTGTTGCCGACGAGCTCGATCTAAAGTCCGCCGCGCGTGCCGCGGGGGAGAAGTCCTTGGCCATGATGCATGTGAAGGATTTGCTTGCGGCGACTGGCTACGTTCGCGGCGGCTGCAGCCCGGTCGGTATGAAAAAACGCTACCGGACGCTCATTGACGAGACATGCGTCCTTTGGGATACCATTTTTATTTCGGGAGGCAAGCGTGGTTATCAGCTCGAGCTTGCACCCGATGATTTAATTGCATTTTGCGGGGCGACGGTTGCCGCGATTACGAGAGAGGACTGAGCGATGCCGCAGGAAGAATTGAAGTGCGGAGCTCATTTTGCAAAAGAATCTGCGCCTCAGACACCCTCATCCGAAGTCTCTTCGTCGCGAGATGACACTGACGACATGGGCTCGTCGGACTACTCCACGGTTGGTCGTTCCGCCGGGCTTATGACCATCCTGACTATCGTGTCTCGCGTTACCGGTTTTATCCGCACGTGGGCAATGGCGGCCGCTATCGGCATGTCGCTACTCTCGTCCTCCTATCAGGTCGCCAACAACCTGCCCAATATGCTCTACGAACTCGTGATGGGCGGCATGCTCGTGACGGCGTTTTTGCCCGTGTACATGGGCGTGAGGCGTGAGCAGGGTCGCGAGGCCTCGAACGAGTACGTGGGCAACCTGCTTGGCATTCTGCTTTTGGTGCTGGGTGGCATTTCGTTGCTGGGGACCGTGTTCGCCCCGGGCTTTATCTGGACGCAATCGTTCCTTTCGGGTGACGGCGGCAGCATGGATACCGCTGCGTTCATGTTCCGTTTCTTTGCCATCCAGATTCTGTTTTATGGTTTGGGCTCGGTGTTTTCGGGCGTTCTCAACGCACACCGCGACTACTTCTGGTCGACGTTTGCCCCGGTCCTCAACAATGTGATCGTCATTGCGAGCTTTATGGGTTTTGCGCCCGTGTCCGCACAGTTTGGTGAACGTGCCGGCATCATCTTGATTGCGGCCGGTACGACCCTCGGTGTCTTTGTTCAGATGGCATGTCAGATCCCCGCGCTTGGCAAGCACGGCGTGCATCCCCATATCCATATCGACTTTAAGGACCCCGCGCTGCGCCAGACGATTGCGCTCGGTATCCCGACGCTGCTCGCCACGGTGTGCATGTTTGTCTCGACTTCTATCACCAACGCTGCCGCGCTGGTGGTCCAGCCCGAGACCGGTCCTTCCGTCATCGCCTATGCGCGCCTGTGGTACACGCTGCCCTACGCGCTGATTGCCGCCTCGCTTTCGACGGCGCTCTATACCGAGCTCTCTCACGACGCACAGGAGAAGGATTACGACAGCGTTCGCACGGGCATTTCGCGTGGCGTCGCCCAGATGCTGTTCTTCCTGATTCCGTTCGCGCTGTACCTGATTGTCTTCGCGCGTCCGCTCAACATGATTTACTGTGCCGGCAAGTTTGATGAGTCCGGCGTGGCGCTGGTGTCCGAGTTCCTTGTCTACCTGGCGTTCTCGCTGCCGCTCTACGGCGTGGTCGTATTGATGCAGAAGAGCTTCTCTGCCTTGCTCGACATGAAGCCCTATAGCCGCTATTGCCTGTATTCCGCCATCGGCCAGGCCGGCTCGGTTCTGCTGTTTGGCGTTGTGCTGGGCTTCGGTATGCCGGCAATCGCGCTTTCGTATGTCGTCGACTACGTGATCTTGGTCGGATGTTCGCTATGGTGGCTGCGTCGTCGTCTGCGTGGCCTTCAGGTCAAATCTATCCTGCATGGCGGTTTCTTTGGCCTTTTGCTCGGTGGCCTGGGTGCTGCCGCAGGCGCCGGCGTCATGTGGGCGCTTGAGCACTTTGTCGGGGCACTTGGCGGCTCGATTCTGATTACTCTTGGCTACGTTTGCGTTGCGGGTGTCGTCTCGCTTGCTGTTACCTTTGGCCTTGCCGTCGTCCTTAAGATGCCCGAGGTCTCGGCGCTGCTTCGTCGCAAGTAGGTGCGTGTGGCCGGTCACGACAACATTCCAACACTCGCCGAGCAGGTTTCGCGCGTTCCCACGCAGCCCGGATGTTACCTTTGGAAAGATGCCAAGGGCGATGTCATCTACGTTGGCAAGGCAAAAAACCTGCGTTCCCGTATGCGCCAGTACGTGACACTGCAGGATGAGCGTCAAAAGATCCCGCTGATGATGCAGCTGGTGGCGAGCTTTGACTATATCGTGGTGGAGACCGAGCACGAGGCGTTGGTGCTCGAGCGCAATTTGATTGGTCAGTACCATCCGTACTTTAACGTCGACCTCAAGGATGACAAGAGCTACCCCTTTATCGCCATTACAAAGGGCGACCTGTATCCCGCTATCAAATATACGCGTGAGCGCCATAAGCCGGGAACGCGTTATTTTGGTCCCTATACTGACAGCCGCGCGGCGCGTGAGACCATTGACACGCTGCGCAAGGTGATCCCGATCTGCTCGGCTTCTTGTGCGGAGTGGCGTCGTTGTCGTCGTATCGTCGAGTCCCACAAGGGCGAGGAAGACATCGTCAATATGATTTGCGCGCAAAACGGGCGCCCCTGCTTTGACTACCATGTCGGGCGCGGCCCGGGTGCGTGTGTCGGCGCGATTTCTCCGGCAGACTATGCCAAGAACGTCAAGCGCGTCGAGCGCTTTTTGTCGGGCCATCGCAAGGATGTCGTCGATGAGCTGACCTCCGAGATGACGGATGCCGCCGAGGCGCTCGACTTTGAGCGCGCGGCACGCGTCAAACGTCGTTTGGAGGTCATCAGGGGTCTGGACGATCGTCAGCAAGTCGTTTTTCCCTCCAGTGTCGATATCGATGTCATCGGTTTCTATCGCGAGGAGACCATCTCCGCCGCTTGCGTCTTTGTCGTGCGTGAGGGTCGAACGGTTCGAACCTGCGAGTTTATTCTCGATAAGGGTTTGGATGTCGACGAAGAGGAACTTCAATCGGGCTTTCTTAAGCGCTATTACGACGAGACGGCTGATATTCCAGCTGAGGTCAACCTTTCCGTCGAGCTTGAGGATGCGGAGGCGCTGGGGGAGTGGCTTGCGGGCAAGCGTGAACGTTCCTGCCATCTCCATAGGCCGCAGCGTGGCGAAAAGCACCGTCTGCTCGATATGGCATCCAAAAATGCGCGCCATGCCCTCATGCGCTATATGATGCGAACGGGGTACGCTGACGACCGCACCAATCAAGCGCTCCTGGAGCTCGAAAGCGCGTTGGCGCTGCCGGCGCCGCCGATGCGTATCGAGTGCTTCGATATCTCTACACTGCATGGCACCTTTACGGTCGCCTCGATGGTGGTGTTTACCAACGGGCGCGCCGACAAGAGCCAGTACCGCCGTTTTAAAATTCAGGCCGAATTGGACGAGGCAAACGACTTCGTGTCGATGTCCGAGGTTTTGGGACGACGCTATGCTCCCGAGCGCATGGCCGACGAGCGCTTTGGCTCGCGCCCCGATTTGCTCGTTGTCGATGGCGGTAAGCCGCAATTGACCGCTGCGATCAAGCAACTTGAAACTCTTGGGCTCGATATACCAGTTTGTGGCTTGGCAAAGGCCGATGAGGAGGTTTTCGTGCCTTGGGACGAGACTCCCGTCGTGCTTCCAACCGGGTCCGCGTCGCTCTATCTAATTAAACAGGTGCGCGATGAATCGCACCGTTTTGCCATCACGTTCCATCGCGAATTGCGCGATAAAGCCATGACGGTTTCGGTACTCGATGACGTTCCAGGCGTGGGACCCACCAGAAAACGTGCCCTTATGCGCCATTTTGGCTCGATGAAGCGTTTGCGTTCGGCAAGCGAGCAGGAGATTGCAGAAGTTCGAGGCGTTCCGGCCGATGTCGCCAAAGCGGTCCACGAGGCGCTCGTTGCATGGAATGCCGAGCGCGCCCAGACATCGGCCAACCGTTCCGAAAACTAAATGCGCTTCTAAACAACTGATATACATGATTGGCCGATTTTCAATCATTTATTTCGCGGCGATTACCAGCCGATTTCTGGTTTTATTAACGCTAAAACGTTTGACTAACCCAAGCGAAAACCCTGCTATCCTGCGGGTTGACGAAGACTGATATCTCACCTCGCCGATACATACTGTCTGGCGAATCGTTTGTCAACTAATTCGGTGAACGGTAGTAAATACCGTTCAAGCGTATGTATGTATCGGTCGCCGAGCGCGGCACCTCAGTTGGGTTCGTCGGTAGGTAAGGTATATATCGTCCGCAAGTTGCGCGGGGGCAAGTCTAGGTGCTCCCGAGTAAGATTCTCTATTGATAGGAGAAGACATGGCCATCATCAACAAGGGTATGTCCAGGCGTTCGTTCCTCGGTCTCACCGGCAGCGTCGCTGCTGTCGCAGGGCTTGGTCTCACCGGCTGCGGTGGCAGCTCTAGCGACGAGGGTTCCGCTTCCGGTTCCACCGATTCCGCCAACCGTGGCGGCGGCGTGATCACCGCTGGTTCCGCTTACGCTCCGTCCAGCTTCGATCCCGCCAGCACCGGCTCCGCTGTGGGCCTGGGTGCTAACTGGCACGTCGTCGAGGGCCTCTACGGCATCGATTACCACGACTACAGCACCTTCAACGAGCTCGCCACCGACGATCCCAAGTCTGTGGACGACACCACTTTCGAGGTCACCATCCGCAAGGGCGCCAAGTTCTCCGATGGCACCGAGGTCACCGCTGACGATGTCGTTGCCTCCTACACCGCTTGCGCCGCTTCCGCTACCTATGCTCCGTTCTTCCAGCCCTTCGAGTCCATCGAGGCCAAGGACGCCAGCACCGTGACGGTCAAGACCAAGGTCCCCAACTTCTCCCTGCTCAAGGATCGTCTGGCCATCGTCCGCGTTACCCCGGCCACCCAGACCGAGGAGGATCGCGCCAAGCAGCCGATCGGTTCCGGCCCCTGGATGTACGACTCTATCTCCGATACCGAGATCACTCTGGTTCCCAACCCCGAGTACAACGGTGAGTATGCTGCCGAGGATAAGAAGATCCAGTACAGCATCCTGACCGACCCCACCGCTCGCGTTACCGCTCAGCAGGAGGGCTCCACGCTCGTTATGGAGCTCGTTACCGCTGACGCCGTCGACCAGCTCGAGAGCGCCGGCTGCAAGATCGATAACGTTCAGGGTTTCGGTACCCGCTTCATCATGTTCAACGTCGCCAAGGAGCCTTGGAACAACGTCAAGGTCCGTCAGGCCGTCATGTATGCGCTCGACACCGAGAAGATGGTCAGCAACACCTTCGCCGGCCTTGCCACCGCTGCCAGCTGCTACCTGCCCAAGAGCTTCACCAACTATCATGAGGCTTCCACGGTGTACAAGACCGACGCCAAGAAGGCTAAGAAGCTCATCGAGGAGTCTGGCATCACCCCGGGTGCCATCACCCTGCGCACCACCGACAACGAGCAGATTAAGGGCATGGCCGCCCAGGTCAAGAACGACCTCGACGCTCTCGGCTTCGATGTGACCATCCAGACCGATACCTCGCCGGCTACCTACGCTGCCATTGACGGCGGCGATGCCTACGACATCCTCCTTGCCCCTGGCGATCCTTCCTGCTTCGGCGCTGATCCCGACCTGCTGCTCAACTGGTGGTACGGCGACAACGTCTGGATGCAGACCCGTTGCCCGTGGAAGGAGTCCGCTGAGTGGCAGAAGCTCCACGGTCTCATGGACGAGGCTCTTGCCGCCGAGGGCGACGAGCAGCAGAAGAAGTGGAACGAGTGCTTCGACATCATTGCCGACAACGCCGTTCTGTACCCCGTTGTCCACGTCAAGACCGTCTCCGCTTCCTGGGACGATCCGTCCACTGCGCCCAACGGCGAGGCCCTCGATGGCTTCAAGGGCATCGGCACGACGAGCATGTCCTTCAGGGGCGTTGCGACCGTCAAGGCGTAAGACTCGCTTGAGTCTGTATGCAGGATGTCGGTCGTTGGGACCGTATCCTCATAGTTGAAACAAAGACCCGGGCGGCAACGATGTCGCTCGGGTCTTGTAATGAGTATCCGTACTCATATACCAGTTGGTCCTACCGACAAAAGAAAGGGGAGAGAACGTGAACAACTTGCTACGTTTGATTGGAAGGCGTCTTGTGGCGCTGCCGATCATGGCATTGGGCGTCACCGTCCTGGTGTTCTTCCTTATGTCGTTCTCCAAGACCGACCCCGCCTACACGGCGTTGGGTGACGGTGCCTCGCCCGAGGCGGTTGCCGAGTACCATGAGAAGTATGGTCTGGACGACCCCTGGCCCGTGCGCTACGTGCGCTATATGGGCGATCTGATCCATGGCGACATGGGCACCTATGGTGCTGCTCGCAACTCCGTTGCCAAGCGCATCTCCACGGCCCTGCCCGTCACGATGCAGCTGACCTTTATCGGTCTTGCCATCGGTGCGGTCGTTTCGTTTTTGCTCGGCGTCATCGCGGCGCTGTATCGCGACAAATGGCCGGACCAAGTGATCCGCGTCTTTTCCATCGCCGGCTTGGCAACCCCGTCGTTCTGGCTTGCCGTTCTGTTGATCCTGCTGTTCTCTTCCTACCTTAAGGTGCTCCCGGCATCGGGTGCTCTGCCTCACTTCACCACGAATCCGGTTGGCTATCTGGGACGTATGATCATGCCTGCTATCGCCTTGGCATTTCCGCTGACGGGCCAGATGACTCGTATCGTGCGTACCGCCATGGTCGAGGAGCTCGACAAGGACTATGTCCGTATGGCTCGCGGCGCCGGCGTTCCCGAGAAGGTCGTCGTCGGCATCAACGTTCTTCGCAATGCGCTGATCACCCCGGTCACCACCCTCGGTCTTAAGATCGGTTACCTCATGGGCGGCGCCGTCGTCATCGAGGTTATCTTCAACCTCCCCGGCATGGGCACCGCGATTCTGCAGGGCGTTCAGGGCAACGAGGCGAACCTGGTTCAGGGCGTCGTTATCGTCGTTGCTCTTGCCTTCATCATCATCAACATCGTGGTTGACATGCTCTACCTGCTCATCAACCCGCGCATCAGGACGGTGTAGATTATGGTAAAGATTCGAGAGAAGCAAACCGAGCAGCTCGAGAAGGCTGCCTCCAAGGGGCTCAAGCTCGGTGGCTGGAAGAAGATGACGCTGTCTTCTAAGATTGCCGCCGTCGTGCTGGTGCTGGTCGCCCTGACTGCAATCCTGGCGCCCCTTCTTGCCCCCTATAGCCCGGTCGAGATCTTTACGGCTCGCCAGGCTCCCGGCAACGGATTTATCTTCGGTACCGACGATAAGGGTCGCGACATTCTGTCGCGTATGCTCTACGGTGGTCGTTACTCGCTGATTATCGGCTTTGGCGCCACTGCCATGGCTCTGGTCTGCGGCTCGGTCGTGGGCGCCCTTGCAGCGGTTTCGCGCAAGGCCGTCTCCGAGACGATCATGCGTATCCTGGACATCATCATGTCCATCCCGGGCATCGCCCTCGCGGCCGTCTTCGTCTCCATCCTGGGCAACTCCGTGCCGTCGATCATCTTCGCCATCGGCTTTATGTACACTCCGCAGATTGCCCGTATCGTGCGCGCCAACATCGTGTCCGAGTACGGCGAGGACTATGTCCGCGCGGTCATCGTTTCCGGCGCCAAGGCTCCGTGGATTTTGATCAAGCATGTTCTGCGTAACTGCATCGCCCCGATCATGGTCTTCACCGTTACCCTGGTCGCCGACGCCATCATCTTCGAGGCCTCGCTGACCTTCATCGGCGCTGGTATCCAGGAGCCCACCGCTACCTGGGGCAACATCCTCGCCGACGCCCGCGGCGGCGTGCTCGCTGGCCGTTGGTGGCAGGCGCTGTTCCCGGGCCTGGCCATCATGATCACCTGCCTGGCGCTCAACATCCTCTCCGAGGGCATTACCGACGCCATGGCCGCTGCTCCCTCCGCCGCCCTGGATCCGACCGATTCCTCCAAGCGTCGCGAGGCCGATCTGCTGGTCTCCGACCCCGTTCGCGCCTACAAGGAGCAGGCCCAGTCCCTCTCCGCTCGCCTTGGCGCCCTGCGCGATGTCGAGCTCAAGCGTGACGATCGCCACGTGCCCGACGAGTCCGTTGAGCCGATTCTCTCGGTCCGCGACTTCTGCATTCAGTTTGAGCATCACGGTGATATCAACGTCGTCGACCATGTCAACTTTGACGTTCGTCCTGGTCAGACCATGGGCCTGGTGGGCGAGTCCGGTTGCGGTAAGTCCATCACCACGCTGGCCATCATGGGCCTGACCGACGATGACGAGCATCTTTCCGGCGAGGTTCTCTGGGAGGGCCGTGACCTGCTCAAGATGAGCAAGAAGGAGTGGTTCGGCCTGCGCGGTACCGATATCGCCATGGTCTATCAGGACGCCCTGTCCTCGCTCAACCCCTCTATGCTCATCTCTGCCCAGATGAAGCAGCTCACCAAGCGCGGCGGAACCCGCAGCGCCGAGGAGCTCCTGGAGCTCGTCGGCCTCGATCCCAAGCGCACGCTCGAGAGCTATCCGCACGAGCTTTCCGGCGGCCAGCGTCAGCGTGTCCTGATCGCTATGGCCCTTACCCGCGACCCCAAGCTGGTCATCTGCGACGAGCCCACGACCGCTCTGGACGTTACCGTCCAGAAGCAGGTCATCAAGCTGCTCAACGATCTTCAGGCCAAGCTCGGCTTTGCCATGATCTTCGTTTCGCATGACCTGGCTCTGGTCGCCGAGGTTGCCCATAACATCACGGTTATGTACGCTGGCCAGGTTATCGAGCAGGCACCCACCAAGGAGCTGCTCACCAACCCGATCCACGAGTACACCCGCGGTCTTCTGGGTTCCGTTCTGTCCATCGAGAGCGGTTCGGGTCGCCTGCACCAGGTGCCCGGCGCCGTTCCGAGCCCGCGCGATTTCCCCAAGGGCGATCGCTTCGCGCCCCGCTCGAGCCATCCGCGTATTGGCCTGGACACCCGTCCGGTCTTCAAGCGCGTGCCCGGTACCGAGCACTTCTATTCCGAGCTCCCCGACGAGGTGCTCAAGGCAAATGGTTTGACCCCTCACGCGGAGGTGATGTAGATGAGCGAGACCGCAGTCAACGGCGTCGAGCCGATCATCTTCCTTGATGACGTCCACGTCACCTTTAGGACCCGTACCGGCTCGATTCTGCACCCCAACCTGGTTCACGCCGTCCAGGGTGTAACGATTAAGCTCATGCCCGGTCAGACGATCGGCATCGTCGGCGAGTCCGGTTGCGGTAAGTCCACCACCGCCAACGTCATGTGCGGCCTGCAGGCCCCCACGAGCGGCAAGGTCTACTTTAAGGGCAAGGACGTTACCAAACGTACCGCCGAGGACCGTCGCCACATGGGTCGCGTCATCTCGGTCGTGTTCCAGAACCCGGCCACGGCGCTCAACCCGCGCATGGTCGTTCGCGAGCAACTGCTCGATCCCATGCGCGTCCACAATCTGGGCACCGAGGCAGAGCAGGAGAAGCGCGTCAAGGAGCTCCTGGAGCTCACCGGTCTGCCCAGCTCTGCCGCCGAGGTTCTTCCCGGCCAGCTTTCGGGTGGTCAGCGCCAGCGCGTGGCAATTGCCCGTGCCCTGTCGCTGAACCCCGACGCCATCATCGCCGACGAGCCCACCTCGGCTCTGGACGTTTCGGTCCGCGCGCAGATCCTGAACCTGCTGACCGACCTTAAGAAGGATCTCGGCCTGGCCATGGTGTTCATTAGCCATGACATCCAGACGGTCCGCTATATCTCTGACGACATCATCGTCATGAATGGCGGCAAGATCGTCGAGCAGGGCGAGGCCAAGCAGGTCTTCCAGCATCCCCAGGACCCCTACACCAAGATGCTGCTCGGCGCTGCGCCGTCGCTGCTGCATCCCAAGCTCGGCGAGTAGCCTCGCTTTCCCTCCCGTGCGCCCGGTTCCCTTGCCGGGCGCACCTCCGTTGCGATTTCGAAAGGTTGGGTTCACGAGCCATGCCAAGTGCTCAGGAGCTACAACATCAATTTGGTGAATATCGAGGCGCCATGCCCCGTCCATCAGATTTCGATCTCTTTTGGAAGGATCGCATGGCCGAGGCCGACGCCGTTGGGCTTGACTATGCGATCGAGACGGCATCGGTCACCGATGCCGTGACCTGCCAGCTTTTCGACCTCTGGTATACCGGCATGTGTGGCGCTCGCCTGCATGCCAAGTACCTTAAACCCGTCTCGGACGAGCCCGTGCCATTGGTGCTTCAGTTCCATGGGTATCCGGGTGCAAGCCGCAGCTGGTTTGAGCAGGCGTCGTTTGCGGGCATGGGCATGGCACTCATCGCCCTCGATTGCCCCGGCCAAGGAGGTCCCTCCGAGGACATTGGCGGATTTGAGGGCACAACGGTCGCGGGCCATATCGTCGCCGGTATCGACGGCGACCCGGCCAACCTCTACTATGTCCGCTTGCACCAAGATATTCGCATTCTGTGCCGTATTGTTCGCGAGCTCGAGGGCATCGATCTTTCCCGTGTGTTTGTGAACGGCGCGTCGCAGGGTGGCGGTTTGGGCATTGCGACCTGTGCGCTTAACAGCGAGCTTATCAATCGTGCCGCCATCCTCTATCCCTTCCTGTCAGATTTCCGCCTAGTCTGGGATTTGGATGCCGACGACATTGCCTACGAGGGCCTGCGCTATTGGTCTCGCTGGTTTGACGAGGACTCGACTCGTATTGACGAAGCCTATGCCAAGCTGGCGTACTTCGATTCCAAGAACTTTGCCCCTATGGTCAAATGCCCTGTGCTGTTTGGCACCGGCACAGCCGATATCGTCTGTCCGCCAGCGACGCAGTTTGCGGTCTATAACAACCTGACCTGTGAAAAGCGTCATGAGTTCTTTGAAGGCTTTGGCCACGAGGAGATTCAGGATTTTGACGATCTGATCATTCCGTTTTTCTGCAAGGGAGGGGAGGCTCATGTCTAAGTGCGAGAGCAATGTTGACGAGCTGATTGTCCCCGGGCTCGTGGGAATTCCTGGAACGGTTTCGTCAAGGCTCGCAGAATATCGGGACTGGCGCGGTGATGTCCAAGCAGATGTTTCTGATTTAGAGACATGCGCTTCGAATCTTGAGATTCAAGGCCTGGCCATTACGGCGATTGACTTTGTTAACCCCTGCGCCCGTTACTCGGAGGTCTCCTTTGAGCTCGGTGACGATGCGATTCACGCTCGTTTGATCGAGCCTGTCGGTCGTGCCCGAGTATCTGAGCGCGTGCCGCTGTGCCTGATGTTCCACGACATCGATCGGCCTGTACGCGGCTGGCATCACATGACGAGATTTGCCGCCATGGGGTATGCCGTCCTCGCGCTGGATGACGATGTTGCTGGTGCGAACGACCTGCAGCGGGGGATTTCTTCGCCCGCTTTTGTCGAGCGCGTCCGTTGGGGTTGCGCGCTGGCGAAGGTGGCGCGCAATCTTGATGGCATGGACCCCGACCGCATCTTTGCATGGGGCGAGGGTCTTGGCGGCGGAGTCGCGCTGGCGGTTTCTGCTCTGGACGAGCGGGGCCTCGCCTGCACGGCGGTTGCCAATCCGCTTCCTGGCGGCCTCGAGGCGCTGTCGTCTCGGCTGCGCGGATCGGTGCTCATGGGCACATCGCTTATGGATACCGTGAGCGATCCCAAGGATCAGTTTGCCGTATTCAACGGTCTTGAGTGTGACCGGAGGCATATCATCTATGCAAAATACGCTCACGAGCGCATCAATGCGTTCGAAAACGAAGTCGTCGACTTCTTTAACCAAACGTTCTACCCGTGTTCTTTGGCCTAAACGGCCTGGACACTGCCAACAAGAGTGGGCGGCATAGGGCTGCCCGCCAGACAACTAAGGAGATTCTTGTGGCAACTCAGAAATTCACCGGCGTTATCCCTCCCGTCGTTGTTCCCGATACCGAAGACCACCAGCTCGATGTTGCCTCCTTTGAGCGCAGCATCAACCGCATGATCGATGCCGGCGTCGATGGCTTGTTCTTCCTGGGCTCCTCGGGCGAGGTCGTCTTCTCCACCGACGAGCGTCGCCGTCAGATCATCGCCGAGGCCGTCCGTATCGTCGACCACCGCGTTCCCGTTCTGGTCGGCATCATCGACACCGAGACCGAGCGCATGATCGAGCACGGTAAGGTCGCTCAGGAGCTGGGCGCCGATGCGCTTGTCGCCACCTGCCCGTTCTATGCCCTGCAGGGCATGACCGAGGTCGAGGAGCACTTCCGCATCCTGCATGAGGAACTCGACCTGCCCATCTTCGCCTACGACATCCCCGTGTGTGTCCACACCAAGCTCCCGTGGAAGCTCCTTGCCAAGCTCGGTGCCGAGGGCGTTCTGGCCGGCGTCAAGGATTCCTCGGGTGATGACATCTCGTTCCGCTACCTCGTTCAGGAGAACGAGAAGAACGGCCATCCGATGAGCATTCTCACCGGTCACGAGGTTGTTGTCGACGGCGCCTACCTCGGTGGCGCCGACGGTTCCGTCCCGGGTCTCGCCAACGTTGAGCCCGAGGGCTACGTACGTCAGTGGAAGGCCGCTCAGGCTGGTGACTGGGCTACCGTCAAGGCCGAGCAGGACCGCCTCAATGAGATTTCGCACATCTGGGATGTCACCTCGGGCGTCCAGGGCTATGCCGGTGGCGTCGGCGCCTTCAAGACCGCTATGAACCTCATGGGCATCTTCGACAGCCCGACCATGCCGCGCCCGGTGAAGGCCATGACCGGCGAGAACGTCGAGGCGATTAAGAAGGTCCTCCAGGACAACGGTCTCCTGTAAAGCTTCCCCGGGCACCCGACCTCGCCGTTCAACCGTGCGGCCATGACCCATTAGGTCAATGGCCACACGGTTTCTCGGCGATCTCGGGCACCTGGAAAACCTTTACCGCGCTGTGGCGGCTAGCCTGACGGCGCATTTCCTGTAGTTGTTTTTATCTCCTAAGGAGAGCGACATGGAGAACAAGTACGTCTGCTCCGTTGATATCGGCGGCACCAAGATTGCGACCGCCATTATGGAGTACCCGGCTGACGGTAGTGTGCCACATCCCGTTTTTGAGGCCGAGGTTCCCACCGAGGCCCAAGAGGGCGGCGAGGCCGTCTTCCAGCGTATCGAGGCGTCCATCAAGGCTGCTCTCGAGGCGAATCCCGATGTCGAGGTCCTTGGCGTCGGTATCGGTGCCGCCGGCGTTGTCGATCCCAAGACGGGTGCCATTGCGTATGCCAACGAGATCATGCCCGGCTGGTCCGGCGTTCAGTTGGGGCCGCGTCTGCGCGAGGACCTCGGTCTTCCCGTTGCCGTTGTAGGCGACGTGCAGGCTCATGCTCTGGGCGAGGCCCACTGGGGCGTCGGCAAGGGCAAGTTCTCCGTCTTGTGTCTTGGCATCGGTACGGGCATCGGCGGCGCATATGTCGAGAACGGCCGCGTGATGCAGGGCTTCCATGGTGCTGCCGGCCATATGGGCCACATCGAGTGCTCGGCTGCCGCCGGCATTCCCTGCGCCTGCGGGCGTTCCGGCCATCTGGAGTCGGTTGCTTCGGGCACTTCCATTGGTCGAATGTACGATGAGCGTTTTGGCCGCGTCGACCCCAGCCGTCCTTCGGTCGGTCGCGATGTGAACGACCTGTGCCGCGCGGGCGACGCAAAGGCGACCGAGGTCATCCATGACGCCGGCTTTGCGCTGGGTGCCAGCTTGGGCTCGCTCGCTAACATCCTGGACCCCGAGGTCATCGTGCTTTCGGGTGGCGTGATTCACCAAGGTCCCGATTGGCGTTCACAGACGTGGAAGGATTCGGTGCACGAGGGCTATGCCAGCCAGGCGCTCGATCCGCTTCAGGACACGCCGATCCTCATCGGTTCTCTGGAGGGCGATGCTCCGCTCATCGGTGCCGCTGAGCATCTTCTTGCCTCGTTGAAGTAAACGTATCTTCTGTAGGAGCCTCCCGAGACAACACGCCTCGGGAGGCTGTTCTGAGAAAGGTTGCAGCCTTATGACCGTCGATCCTTTGATTCAATCCCTGAAGGGTAAGCTCGTCGTGAGCGTTCAGGCGTATATGGGCGAGCCGCTTCGTACGCCCGAGACCATGGCTCAAATGTCTCGCGCTTGCGAGCTCGGCGGCGCCGCCGCCATTCGCTGCCAGGGCCTTGCCGACATTGCCGCCATTAAGGGTCGCTGTGAGGTTCCCGTCATCGGCCTGTGGAAGGATGGGCACGAGGGCGTTTACATCACGCCGACGCTGCGTCACGCTCGCGCCTGCGTTGCTGCCGGTGCCGATATCGTGGCGATCGACGCCACCGATCGTCCGCGCCCCGATGGCAAGACGGTCGAGGATACCTTCCGTCCGCTGCACGAGGAGGGTGTGCTCCTGATGGCGGATTGTGCCACCATCGAGGATATTCGCCGTGCTGTTGATATGGGCTTTGACCTGGTATCCACCACGCTTTCTCACGGCGTCGCCGCCATCGACTGCACCATGGCCGATGGCCCCGATCTGCCGCTCCTGCGTCAGGCGACCGAGGAATTCCCCGGCCTTCCCATCATTTGCGAGGGTCGCGTGCATACGCCCGAGGAGGCTCGCGCCGCGATCGATGCTGGCGCCTGGGCCGTTGTCGTCGGCACCGCCATCACGCACCCCACGAGTATTACGAGTTGGTTCAAGGCTGCGCTTGAGGCGTAAGACAGGCCTCGTATCCGCTCGGGGCGGTATACTCAATATAGGCAATTGACCGCGCGGGATCCGGGTTGCTGGGTCCCGCGCTTGTTTTCGGGAGGCAGCACATGCAAAAGGGAGATGCCATGGATGCGGCGGAGCGCTCGGAGCACATCCCCGATATCGTCATCATCACCGGAATGTCCGGATCGGGCCGCACGCAGGCCATGCACGTGTTCGAGGACATGGGCTATTTTTGCATCGATAACCTGCCTCCACGTCTCATCGCCCAGCTTGCCGAGCTCGTCGGCATCAATACGGGCGTGGGCAGGCATCTCGCCGTCACCTGCGATTTGCGTAGCCAGGGACTGTTTGACGAGTTGCTCGATGCGGTCGCCGCGCTCGAAGAGCGCGAGATGAGCTGCGACATCGTGTTCCTGGAGGCTTCTGACGAGGTGCTGATTCGTCGCTACAGCGAAAATCGCCGCCGTCATCCCATTGCCAAGCCGGGGGAGACTACGGCCGATGCCATTCAGCGCGAGCGCCTTCAGCTTCAGGGCGTGCGCGACCGAGCCGATATGATTATCGACACGAGCCGTCTGCGCACCTCTGCGCTGCGCAACAAGCTACGTATGGCATTTTCCAAACTGTCCGACCAGCAGCTCATGGACGTCCACGTGTTCTCGTTTGGCTTTAAGCACGGCATGCCCGTCGAGGCGGACATTATGATCGACGTCCGCTTCCTGCCTAATCCGTTCTACGATCCCGAGATGCGCACGATGACCGGTCTCGATAAAAAGGTCTCCGATTTTGTTCTGGACCATCCCAAGACGCAGGAGTTTTGGAAGGCTTGGACACAGCTGCTCGATACGGTGATGCCGGGCTATATCGCGGAGGGTAAGCCGCAGCTTTCTATCGCCATCGGCTGCACGGGCGGCCAGCACCGCAGCGTTGCCATTGCCGAGGCCACGGCCCGTTACCTGGAAGGCGCTCAGTACCATGTGAGCATCTCCCACCGCGACCTGTCGCGCGCCAACACGAAGGCATAGGCCTGCATGTCGTTTACCGCTGAGGTGCGCGACGAGCTTGCGCGCTGCGAACCCGAATGTGAATACTGCGACTTGTCGACGCTTGCCGCCCTCACGCGCGTGAGCGGTACGCTCTCGCTTACCGGCTCTGGGCGGTATCGTTTGACGGTTGCGACTGAGACGGGAGCCGTCGCGCGCACGATGATCACGCTGACGCATCGTATCCTTAAGCTCAAAACAGAGTTCACCGTCCGTAAATCTGTATTGCATAAGGTTCGAAACTACCTCATCACCTTGCCTGATCAGCCCGATTTGGATAAGGCTCTGGTGCTGCTGGGCATTCTCGACCGTAGGGGAGGGCTCGTCGCAGGTGTGCCGCGTCACATTGTCGCCCGTCCATGCTGTAGACTTGCCTATATCCGCGGCGCGCTCATCGCCGGCGGTTTCGTGGCCGATCCACGCGGCGATTTTCATTTGGAGATTGCGGTGCAGGGCGAGCAGTATGCCCGGGGGCTTTGCGATCTATTGGAGCAGATTGGGGTCCATGCGCGCGTTAACGCGCGGCGCGGATCCTTTGCTGTCTACATTAAAAGCGCCGAGGAAATCGAGCATCTTCTAAAGCTGATTGGTGCCAAGCGCAGCGTTGCCGAGATCGAGGAGGCGCGCGCGGTCAAGTTGGTTAAGAACGATGTGAACCGTCGCGTGAATGCCGAGCTCGCCAACCAGACCAGAAGTGCAGGTGCCGCCCAACATCAGCTTGCGTTGATCGATGAGCTCGAACAGCGGGGTTTGCGCGACACGCTTCCGGACGCCTTGGCGGTCTTTTGCGACCTACGCGAGCGCTATCCCGATCTGTCGCTGCGCGATCTGGGCGAGATGGCTGACCCTCCCTTGTCGAAGTCTGCCCTGTACCATCGCGTTTTGAGGCTTGAAAAGCTCATTGAAGCAAACAAGTAGTTTGAAGTATCGACTTATATACGGATTTAGCTGCTATTTTATTCTTTAAAACGTTTTAACGTAAATTTGATTTTCAATTTCGAGCATTCTCGTGAAATTCAAGTCAAAAAAAAGGTATATTAGGCGAGTGGTTAGTTTGTGGGCCTCAACGGCGGGCGCTGTAGCTCGCGGGGGCCTTACGAAAGGAGACACAATGGCAGTAAAGGTTGCTATTAACGGCTTCGGTCGCATCGGTCGTCTGGCTTTCCGTCAGATGTTCGGTCATGAGGGCTCCGAGATCGTCGCTATCAACGACCTCACCTCTCCCGATATGCTCGCTTACCTGCTGAAGTACGACTCCACGCAGGGCAACTACGCTCGCGATCACGAGGTCGTTGCTGGCGAGGATTCCATCACCGTTGACGGCAAGGAGATCAAGATCTACAAGGAGGCCGACGCCAACAACCTGCCTTGGGGCGACCTCGACGTCGACGTCGTTCTCGAGTGCACTGGCTTCTACACCAGCAAGGCTAAGGCTCAGGCCCACATCAATGCTGGCGCCAAGAAGGTCGTCATCTCCGCTCCGGCCGGCAGCGATCTGCCCACCATCGTGTACAACGTCAACCATGAGACGCTGACCGCTGAGGACAACATCATCTCCGCTGCTTCCTGCACCACCAACTGCCTCGCCCCGATGGCCAAGGGTCTGAACGACTTCGCTCCCATCGTGTCCGGCATCATGACCACCATTCACGCCTGGACCGGCGACCAGATGCCGCTCGACGGCCCGCAGCGCAAGGGCAACAAGCGTCGTAGCCGCGCCTGCGCCGTCAACATCGTCCCCAACACCACCGGTGCTGCCAAGGCCATCGGCCTGGTTCTCCCCGAGCTCAACGGTAAGCTCATCGGTGCCGCCC
>UQPP01000029.1 GCA_900543025.1 uncultured Collinsella sp. | reverse complement strand
TCAACGATATGGCACCGTGGGGACACATATATGTCAATCCTGGTCTAACAGAGCCAAAAATAAAGCCCCAAGCGCTAAAAGTGTTCGCCCGGTGGCAAACCCACACCTCACACAGGGCTGATAAATCGTTTTAGCAAGAACCAAATCGACCTGGTTTTCGGAAGTATGCGGCAAATTCTGGAACCTCCGAGCACACCCTGTTTTTTCGCAACAAAATGCCTGATAAACTAGCCTCAAAAGCCAGGTCCGCTCATAGGGTTCAGATTTTGCCGCATACTTCCGGATTGACGCTGGCATCACTCGCTTCAAAGAGATGATTTCGGCCAGGAGGGCATTATGGACCTGACGCTTTGTGGGCAATCCGCCTTTAACTACTACCGCATCCCGCCGCAGGTATTAGGCCTTTACCCCGCCATTAGCCTTGGCAATATGGATCGCAGATGTTGTGGCCTCGGAAGTCATGCAGTTGTAAAAGACCTGCTTCACGCACCACTTCACAGGCTTGTATTCACTCGGGCACAATTCGGGTCGCGAAGCCTGTTTAAATCGCACCTCCTGACCCAAGAACCACCTCCGGGGTCGTTTAGGCAGACTGAACATGGGTTTGATGTCTCGTCACCGGAGTTCACGCTGCTCAACCTTGCTACGCAGGTTTCACGCAACCAGTTACTCATGGCTTGCTACGAGATGTGCGGCCCCTTTGCAGTGTTTAAGCCCTGCGAGCGAACGCAACAACAACTCGATGAAGCTATTTCGCTTAAGTTCATTCCACCCAACTGCGGCTGGGAGCGAGTTAACGACACCAAGGGCAATGACACCAACTTGTGGAAGCGCACGCCGCTTCTTACCGCAACGGATATCGCCGCGTTCGCCAAGCAAGCCGCAGGCCTGCGCGGCGTCAAACAACTGCGCTGGGCGGCCGAGCACATGACGGGGCAGGCCGCCTCGCCCTTCGAAGTACAGACCTCCATGCTTATCTCGCTCCCCCGCGACGAGGGCGGCCAGGGCATCGAGATCGCCAACAACGCGCGCATCCCGCTCAGTGAAGCCGCACGTTCGCTGTATGACAAAACCTGCTGCTACGCCGATATCCTCATCGAAAGCGCCACCGACAGCATGGGCGTCATTCTGGAATGCCAAGGCCGCTCTGCCCACGACAGCGAAGCCGCGAGCCTCTCCGATGCCGAGCGCGCCACCGCACTCACAAGCATGGGCTACGACGTCATCCAAATTACCTATGACCAGATCAAGGAGAAGAAGAGCTTCGACCACATAGCCGAGCTCATCCATAAAAAGGCGGGGCTCCCCTACATCCCAAAGACCAGTCAGGAACGCACCACCGAAGAAGCCCTGCGACGGGAGCTCTTGGTCAATTGGGATGAGCTGTTCACCGTCAAGCCGGCCGGCTAGCAGCTAGCGATCAGGGGGACTGCGGAAACGTCAGAAGCGGCAACGCGAGCCGCGAATCCCGCCTCGGTCAGCTCGATGACCTCGGTAAACGTTGCGTCGAAGAATTCCTCGGTCAGCAGGCGGTATGGCGGATGGTCGGGCTCGCCGGGGTTTTCGCGCACAATCTCGTGCATAACGCCGATGGTCTTGAGCACATACTCCTTATGGATGGGATACTGCCCAAAACGCGTCGCAGCGGTATACAGGCGATCGGTCGCACGCGGAATCGAAACAATGCCGAGCGTCTTGCCAAACCAGTCAAAGTCGCCTTGCTTTTTAATGCGGAATTCCTCGCACGGCTTGCCGCCGTGCGCCTCCAGGTACTGATTCACGCGCGTATTCCACACGGTATCGGCCACGAGGTGAGACCAAACTCCCAGCGTAAGATCGAGCAGCGACTGCGCCACGTCATCGGGCGCGAGCGAAAGCTCGCTAGCACCGGGACCGACAACCGGCTCGGCATCCCTGTAGCGCTGGGGATAGTGCACGCGATTCAGTCGCTCGCGCTCCTCGATAATCGAGGTCGCCGCGGCTAGCGCACCGGTGGGTGAACTTTTAAGCAACGGTGCCACATAGGTATCCCAGAACTCGTGCTCACGCGGCTTAGGGATAGGCTCGGGCTTGGCAAAGTGCGTAATGCGGTACGGGATGGGATCGGCGATGCCAGGGACCATATAGCCCACGAAAATATCCGGAACCACGCAGCCAAACAAAAAGGCATTGCGGTCGCGCACGCTCTTGGCAAGCGCACCGGTGCGCTCCAGCAAACGCTCCGTCTGAGCGATATGAATGTTCCAGCTTGGCATAGCCACCCCCATAAAAAACCTGGATAACTATACCATCACGGCAAAGCCGCGCGGGCGGCTACGCACGCTCTACGCAGCAACTAGTCCGTAGCACCGCTTTCGGTTCCATACGACGGCGAAGGCGCCTCGACCACATGGTGATATCGATCGATATAGATTGCACGGGCACCCAGGCGTCGCACCAAATCCTGGTGATGTGTGCTCATCAAGACCGTCTTACCCGCCGCGACGTAGGCCAGCAAGAAGTTGACCACGATGTCGCATGAATCCTCGTCGAGCCCATTGGTAGGCTCGTCGAGCACCAGGATATCCGGGTTCATCGACACCACCGCAGCCAGCGCAACGCGCTTCTTTTGCCCGCCCGAGAGCTGATAGGGAGAGACGTCGACAAGGTCGGCAACCTGGAACAGCTCCATGGCATCGCGCACGCGGCGCTCGAGCTCGTCTGCCGGCAGCCCCATCTGCGCGGGACCAAAAGCAACTTCCTCGCCCACCGTAGCGCAGAACAGCTGGGCGTCGGCATTCTGGAACACAAAGCCCACGCGCTGATGAAAACGCTGAGCGGCCGCAGAATCCTTTAGAAACGCCGCATCGACCGCATGCCCGTCGAACAGGTACGCACCCGCGTCCGCAAGCTCAAGGCCGTTGATAAGACGCATAATCGTCGTCTTGCCGCAGCCGTTAGGACCAAGCAGAGCAACGAGCTCTCCACGGTTCACCTGCAATGAAACGCCATCGACCACCGTATGACCCGCATAGGAAAACACCACGTCGCGAAACTCGATGAGCGGCGTGACCTCGGCGCCGGCAGCACCGCTCGCACCCATCGCGTTATTCGTATCGTTTGCCAAAACGTCGCCCTTCCCTACTCACATCAACGGTTCGACCGTCCGCGCTACAGCACCGCGCACAACACGGCGAGCAACGCCACAACGGCCGCGTAAACCGCATCGTGCCAGCCAAAGCCGCTCCGTGCAAGCGCCGGATACGCACCGGCAAAGCCGCGGCAAAGCATAGCCTCGTCCATCGCGCGGCTGCATTTCATCGCCTTGATAAAGGTCATGCCCATGATACCCGCGATCGAATCGGTACGCGAAAATCCCTCGGGCGCACGGCCAACGCTGCGCAGCATGACCGATTCGCACAGATCGTGCGCCGTACGACCCAGCACCTCGATGTGCTTGAGCGCCATATCAAACGTAAAGATAACTTCGTCGGGTAGATGCAGCATCTTGAGCGCCGCCGACATGCGGCTCCACGTGAGGGTCCACGAAACGCCCAGCACCAGCGAGACATTAATGAAGGTCTTGAGCGCAATCTTGAGCATGGCGCCCGTAGCGGAAGCACCCAGCAGCAGGGCAGGCAGCGCCAGAACCACCGCAAGCCCCGTGGCGCCAAGCGCCGGTACAAAAGTCGCGCGCAACCCGCGCGCGGGGCGCACCGCGACCAGCACCAGCGCGATAGCCGCCATCAGCATCAGGTACAGCGGGCTCTGCGTCAGACACACGCACAGGACGCAAACGAACATCCCCACCAGGCGCACCGGAGCCGAAACGCAAGAAAGGGCGCGGTCGACCATCGACCCGCCCTCGTGCGCGCCTCCACCCAGGCGAACCCGCTCAAGCAGGCTCGCCAGGTGCAGGACATTCTTTTGCATCACACGATGCCGAGCCCCCACGGGCTCATATCGCTCCTCGGCCGCAAGCCAGCTAGGCAGCTCGGCTATTGCCATGAGCACCGCTTTCCTTAACCGTCAGCGAGATCAGGCGGAATGCGATGGTGAGCACCGCCACGCCAATCACGCCGGACAGGATATACATGGCAGCCTGACCGGCAAAGTCAAGGCCCTGCTCCTCGGAATAGGCCTGCAGATAATCGCCCGTGGGCAGGACATCGGCAAAGGTCGGAGTATCGAGGCCAACCGAAGTCTGCAGACTGTCGTCACCAGCCTCCTGAACGGCGGTCGCGGCGCCCTCGGCGTCCCACTCGCCCCATGCGTCACCCGTGGCCAGCAGGCCCAGCGGCGTGGCCACGACAAGCACGGCGACCAGGATGAGCGTGGGGACCAGCGAGGTCTTCTTGGCGGCTGCGCCCTCGGCAGTAAGCTGTCCATCGGCGGCTTCGGGGCCGACGATAACGCCCGGCGCCGTCTTCTTGATAAAGCCGTAGATCGCGGCAGTTGCCACGCCCTCGATCACGCCGGCAACCAGCATATGCGGAATCAACATAGCCGGAATAGCCACGGACAGCGGGAAGGGGCAGTACAGTGGCGCGCCCGAGGCGTTGGTGAAGAGCATCGGCTGAATGCCAAACTCGATCGCCGCGCACAGGGCCGCCAGGCACAGGCCAACCCAACCGCTCACGATGGCAGAAACCGAGGTGCCCCAGCTCCTGTCGTGCAGACGGCTGTTGAGCGCACGGAACACGATAGCAGCGACAAACGGCAGCACAAAGGCCATGTTAAAGCAGTTGGCGCCAAAGGACAGAACGCCGCCGTCGCCAAACAGCAGCGCCTGCAGCGCAAGTGCAACCGAAACTGCAATGGCAGCAGCCTCGGGGCCCAGCAGCAGCGCGATGAGCGCGCCGCCAACAGCGTGACCAGTGGTGCCGCCGGGCAGCGGCACGTTGAACATCATGAGCAAAAAGGAGAATGCGGCACAAATGCCTAGGAACGCCATGTGCTCGCGATCGAGCGTGGCGCGCACCTTCTTGATGCAGTGGACCCAAACAGGCACCATCGCCACCGCCATGACGGCATCGGTTTGCGGGGACAGATAGTTATCTGGAATGTGCATGTACGCCTCCCGGTTGTCGGCGCACGGAATTGCAACGCCGTCTGAATTACCTTGCCAGTGTTACGTATTGTCAGATTCGTAACACGCCGCGGGCTATCATAGCAAAACGGCGCGCTGCCGACAAAGCAGCACGCCGTTATGTAATGCACGTGTCATATTTGCAGGTTCAACGGTGCCTTTTCCGAAGACCGCGGTCGCGCAGGGCCCCACAGCAACTGTCGAGGGGTCCTGTGCTCCCAGCGCAAATCCTAGCCGCGGACCTCGCCGTTTACGCCCTTGCACACCTTGGTGACGATCTTCTGGTGCGCCTTTTCGACCTCTTCGCTGGTAAGCGTGTGGTCGTCGGAGCGATACGTAAGCGCAAAGGCCATGGACTTCTTGCCCGCTCCGATGCGGATGGGGTCGCGGTAGACGTCGAACAGGCGCACGCCCTCGAGCAGCTTGCCACCGGCGCTGGTGATGCGACGCTCAAGATCCTCGCAGGTCACAGCGTTGTCGACCACAATGGCAAGGTCGTGCTCAACGGCCGGATACTGCGAGAACTCACGGTAGTTCTCCTGGTTGCGGGCGCCCTTGACCAGCTTGTCCAGGTCAAGCTCAAAGGCAACGACGACCTCATCGATGCCCATGGCCTCGCGCGCCTCGGGGTGGATCTCGCCGACCCAGCCCAGCACGGTGCAGCCGGACAGAACCTCGGCCGCACGACCCGGCTGCAAGAAAGCGTAGCCCTCGCCCTCGACGGGACGGAAGCGAACCTTCTCGATGCGCAGCTGGGCGAGCAGCTCCTCGACAATGCCCTTGCCAAAGAAGAAACGCAGCTTGCGGTACTTCATGCTCCAAGACTGCTCGCTCCACTGGCCCGAGAGCACACCCGCGACGGACTTGGTCTCCTTGGGCAGGCTGGCGTTCTCGCGGCCATGGAACAGGCTGCCGACCTCGTACAGGTGCACGTTGGGCGTGCCGTGGGCCTCGTTATAGGCAACGGACTGCAGCAAGCCCGGCAGCAGCGAACGACGCATCTCGGTCTGCTCGGCGACCAGCGGGTTCATGAGCACCACGGGGCAGCCGCGGCCTTCGGTGGACATGCCGATCTTCTCCAGGTCGCCCGGGGCGGCAAAGCCAAAAGTCGTGGTCTCGTTGAGGCCGCAGGCGCGCAGGATCTCGCCGATCTTGCGGGTGAGCTTCTGCTCGCGGGTCAGGCCGCCGATGTGGTTCTTGGCAGCCGGAATGGTCGCCGTCACGCGGCCCATGCCCCACAGGCGCAGGACCTCCTCGATCAGGTCAATCTCGCGCGGCAGGTCAGGACGGAAGCTCGGCGGGGTAACCATAAAGTCCTCGCCGTCGCGCTCGACGGTGCAGCCCAGACGGGTGAGCGAACGCTCGATAAAGTCGGGCTCGATATCGGCACCGCAGATGGCGTGCACGCGGGCCAGGCGCAGCTTAATGCTGTCGATGGTCTTGGGCGCGGGGAACACGTCGACATAGCCGGGAGCAACCTCGCCGCCGGCGATCTCCTCGATGAGCGCGCAGGTAACGTTGGCGACATCCACGCAACCGGTCTCATCGACCTGGCGCTCAAAGCGAATGGAGGCGTCGGAGATCAGTGACAGATCGCGGCTGGTGTGCGAGGTGCGACCGGCGTTGAAGCAGGCACTCTCGACCATCACGTCGACGGTGTCGTCCTCGATCTCGGAATCCATGCCGCCCATAACGCCGGCCAACGCCACGGGGCGCTCGCCGTCGGTGATGAGGCCCATGCCGGCGTCGAGCGTGCGCTCCTCGCCGTCGAGCGTCGTGAACTTCTCGTCCTGCTGGGCGGCGCGAACCACCACGCGGCGATGACCGTCGCGCTCGGCAAAGGTGTCCAGGTCAAAGGCGTGCAGCGGCTGACCGGTGAGCATCATCACGTAGTTGGTGATGTCGACGATGTTGTTGTGCGGGCGCACGCCCAGGGCGTTGAGGCGCTTGACCATCCAGTCGGGCGAGGGGCCGACCTTCACGTTGCGCACGATGCGGGCGACATAGCGGTCGCACAGGCCCTCGTCGGCAATCTCGACCGAAAGCTCGTCGTCGGTCGCACGGCCGGTCTCGGCCTTGATTGCGGGCAGCTCAACGTGGAAATCGCGATCGAAGATGGCGCCGGTCTCGCGGGCCATGCCGATCATGGACAGGCAGTCGGGGCGGTTGGGCGTGATCTCGCAGTCGAGCACGGTGTCGCTCGAGCCAACATACTCGGCAAACGGCATGCCGCAGGGCGTATCCTCGGGCAGGATCATAATGCCGGAGTGGTCGCCGCCCAGGCCGAGCTCGCGCGCGGAGCAGTTCATGCCCATAGACACGACGCCGCGAAGCTTGCTCTTCTTGATCTTGACGTCGCCGGGCAGAACTGCGCCGATCATGGCCGTGACGATGTGGTCGCCGGCCTCAAAGTTCTGCGCGCCGCAGACGATCTGCAGCGGAGCGGGATTGCCGTCGGCGTCGAGGTTCTTGTCGCCCACGTCGACCGAGCACACATACATATGGTCGCTATCGGGGTGCGGGGTCTTGGTGAGCACCTTGGCGGTCACCACGTGGTCGAAGGATTCTCCCACGGTGTCAATCGCCTCGACCTCGGTGCCGGTGCGGATATATTCGTCCGAAAGGGTCTTGGGATCCTCCGGAATATCGATCATGGTCTTGAGCCAGTCGTAAGAAACGCGCATGTAGCTCTCCTAGTTCTTAATCTCCGCAAAGGGAGGAATATCAAATGAAGACGTTCGCCTTAGGGTTGTCCAGGTGCCCCAGGTTGGCGTGAAAGAGGAGCGACGCGTACTAAAGGTACGCGAGCGACGGCTTGAACGCCAAGATGGGGTGCCTGGGCAAGCCTAAAATTGGTTCAGGAAGCGCATATCGCCCGTCATGAGCGTTCTGAGGTCGGGCAGGTCGTAGCGCAGGGCCGCGACGCGCTCGGCGCCAATGCCAAAGGCGAAGCCGGTGTACTTCTCGGGATCGATGCCGCAGTTGATCAGGACGTTGGGGTCGACCATGCCGCAACCCAGAATCTCGATCCAGCCGCTGTGCTTGCAGAAGTTGCAGCCCTTGCCGCCGCACACGTGGCAGCTCACGTCCACCTCGCAGGAAGGCTCGGTGAAGGGGAAGAAGTGCGGGCGGTAGCGCGTCTTGCGGTCCTCGCCAAACATGCACTTAACAAAGTAGTCGAGCGTGCCCTTAAGGTCGCCAAAGGTGATGCCCTCGTCGACGACCAGGCCCTCGATCTGGTTGAACTGCGGCAGGTGGCAGGCGTCGGCCGTGTCGGGACGATAGACGGTGCCCGGGCAAATCATATAGATGGGCGGCTTCTGCGACTCCATGGTGTGAATCTGCACGCCCGAGGTCTGGGTGCGCAGCAGCACGTCGGACTCGCCGTGGGCGTGAGCCTCGGGGTGCGCGACGCTGCCGGGATTGTTGTCGACCACGTAGAAGGTATCGCGGGCCGAGCGGCTCGGGTGATCCATGGGGGCGTTGAGCGCGGTGAAGTTGTAGTAGGAGGTGTCGACCATGGGGCCGGACTCGACGGTGTAGCCGATACCGCAGAAGATGTCCTCGGCCTCCTCGATAATCTGCTTGATCAGGTGCTGGTGACCGATCTGCGGACGGATGCCCGGCAGCGTGATGTCGACGGCCTCGTGCTCGAGTGCGTGCTTGAGGGCGGCGGCCTTCATCTCGGTGGTGCGCTCGTCGAGCATGCCCTCGATCAGCCGGCGCATCTCGTTGGCGCGTTTGCCCATCATGGGACGATCCTCGGGGGCGAGCTTGCCCATCATGCGCATCAGGCCGGTGATACGGCCCTTGCGGCCGAGCAGCTCAACGCGCGCGGCCTCGAGCTTGGCAGCGTCGTCGGCGCCTGCGACGAGCTCCTTGGCCTCTTCCTCGAGTTTGACCAGATCATCAATCAGACTCATGTCTTCCCTTTCGTCTCTCGCGCATCTCGCTTGCCGGGGCGGCTAGCACCCGATAGCTGCGGATGTGCGGCCCGGTTCGGTAACAAAAAACCGTCCTCGGGCATGTACATTGCCCAAGGACGGTTGAATTCCGCGGTACCACCTTGTTTGACCCGGCGGATGTCTGGCCCGCCGTGCCCACTCTGCGCCCCTTGTCGCGAGGCTCACGGCTTCCCTACTGGGGCTTCGCTGCCACCGGCCGCGCGCCCGTTGAGGTCGCTGCTCGGGAGTGAACGCTTGGCCCTTGCCACCGCAGGAAGGCTTGCAGCCCATGACCTTCCCTCTCTTGCCGGCGACGCGACGGGCAAAACCCTCTCCGTCAACGCATTGGGCTATAGGATAACACATTTCGCGAGCGCATCGCCGCGTTCCGTTTTGTTCGCGCTGGGTACAAGGCAAGTAGCTGTGCAAACTGGCCGTGCACCCGTCTGCGGCGCTCGGCCTGCGAGATTAAGGATGCGGTATGGGAAAGAAACTCGATAAGAAGGCCAAGGCCGCCGTGGCAAAGGCTGCCAAGGGCGTCAAGGCCGCTAAAGTCGACAAGGCCGTCAAAAAGTTCCGCAAACTCGAGGGCAAGCTGTGGACTCGCGAGTACCTGCTCAAGATTGCCGAGTTCGATGGAGCGACGATTGCTCCTGCCAACGGCGCTGCCGCCCGTGCCGACGCCATGGGTACGCTTGCCGGCGAACATCACAAGCTACTGACCAGCGAGAAGTCCGTTGAGCTCGTACGCTCGTTAGCGCGCGAGACGGTTGCAGGCGGACACGTAGACGACCCGCAGCTGCTCGACGAGATCCGCGTGCTCGGCCGCGACCAGCGCGAGGCAAGCGTTATTCCTACCGAGGAGGCCGAAGCCTGGACCAGGCTCACCTGCGAGGCCGACGCCGTGTGGCACAAGGCCAAGACAGCCAACGACTGGGCGAGCTTTGAGCCCTATGTGGATAGAATCGTCGCCCAACTTAAGCATCAGGCCGAACTCATGGACCCCAAGCGCGACCCATACGACGTTTGGCTCGACCAGTACGAGCGCGGCCTTTCCGCCAAGAGCTTCGACGCGTTTTGCGAGGAGGTCAAGGCCACGGTCGTGCCGCTCGTGCACGCCATCGGCGAGCGCGGCCAGCAGCCCGATGCCGACTTTTTGCACGCCCGCGTGCCCGAGGCCGCCCAGCGCGCCATGAGCTTCGACCTGATGAAGCTCGTCGGCCTGAACCTGGACGACACCACGCTTGCCTTTACCGAGCACCCGTTTAGCGAGGGCTTTGCCGTGGGTGACGCGCGCATCGCGACACACATCTACGAGGACGATTGCATCTCCAACGTCTACAGCATCATCCACGAGGCGGGGCACACCATGTACGAGCTGGGCGTCAATCCCGCCTATGCGCGCACCTGCCTGGAGGGCGGCACCTCCATGGGCATCCACGAGAGCCAGAGCCGCTTCTTTGAGAACACCGTGGGCCGCAGCCGTGCCTTTATGGGACCGCTGCTCGAGGTGCTGCGCCGCCACGCGCCCGAGGTCTACGGCAACGTAGACGAGGACACGCTCTACCGCGCCGTGAACATCGCGCAGCCGTCGTTGATCCGCACCGAGGCCGACGAGCTCACCTATCCGCTGCACGTTATGGTGCGCTACGAGATTGAGCGCATGCTGTTTGCCGGCGAGGCCACGGCCAAGGACATCCCCGCGCTTTGGAACCGCTTCATGAATGAGTACCTGGGCATTCCGGTTCCCGACGACACGCGTGGTTGCCTGCAGGATACGCACTGGAGCGGTGGCTCGTTTGGCTACTTCCCCACCTATGCGCTGGGCAGCGCCTACGACGCCATGTTTGTGCCGGCCATGTGCCGCGACGGTGTCGACCTTACCGGCGCCTGTGCGAGCGGCGACCTGACACCCGTCCGCGCATGGCTGGGCGAGCATATTTGGCAGTGGGGCCGCGCCAAAGACGCGCCGGAACTCATCAAGGACGCATGCGGCATGGCGTTCGATGCCCGCTACTACTGCAGCTACCTGCAGGACAAGTTCACCACGCTCTACGAGCTGTAAAGCTTAGGCGACACGCCAACGCAAAGGGGACGCCGCGGAACCAATCCGCAGCGTCCCTTTTTTTCACCCAATAACTAGGTACCCAATGACTAGTTCGTTGACGCTAATGTCTTGGGAACGCCAGCGAAAACGACCCTAAGCGAGCTAGGTGACGTGAAATGAAAGGGCGCTGACCTTCTGGTCGCACCCTTGAAATTGAACGTCAGATTGCCGCTTGGGGCCGTTTGCAGCGTCGAGCAGTTACGCGGTTTGGTAAAACCGCGTAACTAAAGAGCCTCGAGCGCGTTGGCGATGCGCTTCATGGCGGCATCGGCGGATGCTTGGTCGGGCGCCTCGGCCAGCACGCGGATTACCGACTCGGTTCCGCTCTTGCGCACGAGTACGCGGCCCTCGCCCGCCAGCGACGCCTCGGCCTCGGCGATGGCGTTCTGCACGCCCATGTTCTCGAGTGCGGCGTCCTTGTCCGCCACGCGCACGGCCACCTGCGCCTGCGGCAGCAGCTTGCACGGAGCCGTGAGCTGCGAGAGCGTCTCACGCTCGGCACGAATCACTTCCATAACGCGCAGCGAAGTCATAATGCCGTCGCCCGTGCGCTCGATATCGCCAAAGATCGTATGGCCCGTCTGCTCGCCGCCCAAGCTGTAACCGCCCTCGCGCATCTTGGCATACACGTGACGGTCGCCCACGCCGCTGGTCACGGCGCTCAGACCGGCAAGCTCCAACGACTTGATCAGGCCAAAGTTGCTGGCGATCGTCGGCACCACGGTACCGCCCGAAAGGCGACCGTGTTTGTTCAGATACACGCCGCACACGTACAGGATCTGGTCGCCGTCTACCACGCGACCGCGCTCATCCACGGCCAGGCAGCGGTCGGCATCGCCATCGTAGGCAAAACCCACGTCCAGGCCCTGCTCCACCACATGGCGCTGCAGGCGCTCCATATGCGTGGAGCCGCAATCGACGTTGATGTTAAAACCATCGGGCGCGGCATTGATCACGCGCACGTCGGCACCGAGCGCGTCAAACACCGGCTTGGCCACCGAGGAAGCCGAGCCGTTGGCGCAGTCGATACCGATCTTGACGCCCTGCAGCGAAAAGTTCGCACTTGCAATGAGCGAAGCAATGTAGCGGTTGCGGCCCTGCATGTAGTCCACCGTGGCACCGATGTGGTTGCCCGTGGCCAGCGGAACTTCGCTCTTGCCATCGATGTAGTCCTCGATGAGCTCCAGCACGTCCTCGTCCATCTTAAAGCCGTCGCTGTTGACGAGCTTAATGCCGTTATCGCAAAACGGGTTGTGGCTCGCGCTGATCATGATGCCGCAATCGAAGCAGCCTTCCACAGTCTGATGCGCTACGCCCGGCGTGGGGATCACGTGCAGCATATAGGCGTCCGCACCGCTCGCGACCAGGCCGCTCACCAGCGCCGCCTCAAACATATAACTCGAGCGACGCGTGTCCTTGCCCACGATCACGCGTGCCTTGCGCTCGCGGTTGGCGCCGTAATACCAGCCCACAAAACGGCCAATCTTATAAGCGTGCTCTACCGTCAGCCCAACGTTGGCCTCACCACGAAAGCCGTCGGTGCCAAAGTACTTCATGCGCTCTCCTTACAAAATAGGGGCGAACAGATTGCCTGTCCGCCCCAAAATGGTACTCGATTATCTGCGCTACCAGAAAAACCCTACGCCGACGCGCTGTCGCGAGCCGCCTGGCATGTAGGAGTCTGACGCAACGTAAGCGGCTTGTCCCCCGCCTCGGCCGACGTGGTCAGCGTATACGTGATCGTCGTCGTCTCGCCAGCATGCAGGTCAACGGTGCCCGAATAGAAGGGGATTCCATGCCACGTAGCGGCGCCAAGACCAAACTGTGTGCCCTCAACCGTAAGGTCACTGATGTTGCCGCCCGTCGGGGCAAACAACGAGACATTCAGGCGTTCGTCGTCACGCGCGGCATCGGGTGCGCTCGCCGCAACGTAGTCGGGCAGCTTGCCTGCCTCCTCCTGCGTCATGATGTTCGTCAGAGTAACGGTGATGCGATACGAGCACGTGCCGTCGCCGTTCTTGATGCCCTGGCCGATCTGCGTGTCGGCGTTCAGATACCAGTCGAGCTTGGAGAAGCTCAGGTTGTTAAAGTAAACGCCGGCAACGGGATCGGCACTCGGATCATCCGGATCGGGCAGCGAAGCGTCAATGCCCGTCTCTTTGATGGCATTCTGCTCATCATCGTTTCTCATCCAAGCAATCAGACGGCCCTCTTCGGCACCGCGCTCGAATGCACCGACAAGCTTTGTAACGTCGACGTCACCGATGCCACCGAGAATCTTGTCGAAGGCGGCGCTGGCAACAGCCGCAAAGATGCCGTCCGATTCCTCGACCGGATAGTTCCAATACACATCGTGCATGAGAACCTTCGCCGCGTTGGTACCGTCGACGACCGTACCATCAGGCAGCGAGACATTACCGACAAGGCCCAGCAGGTACTGCAAGAACACCGGATCGATGCCGACGACGCCATCAACGTCCTGCCCATACTGGGACTTCCACAGCGCGGCGACACGCTGCGAGTTGCGGGGCCAATCAGGCGAATAGGTATTGCCCGAGTTGTACAGGTTGCTGTGGTTGCCGAACAGCGCCTCATCCTCTTCGTCGACGCTCTCGACTGCCTCATCCTCGTTGAGTCCAATGCGGGGAACAAACTCGCCAATCGACATCTGGCCGTCGGTGACCGAAATCAGGCCCTGCGAACCGCCAAAGCCGCCGCAGGCACGAATCTCGACGTTGTTCATGGCGTACACAAGGTAGTTGCGCGTCTGGCCGTTGGCGCCGAGCATCTGGGGAAGGACAGGGGCGACCTTCTCCGCCGCGTCAACCGCGCCGTTGAGGGTGGCAAAGCCGTCCTTGGCCTTATCGACCAGCTCAGTCACCTGGGAAATATGAGTATCGCCAATGCCCTGGATCTTCTCGTTGGCGCTCTTGAACACCTTCGAGCTGCTGGAAAGCGAATCGGCGACCGCCTGCAGCGCGGATACGTTAATCATACCGTCCTGGAACAGCTTGCCGGGCGTGGCCTGCGAAAGGTTATCGGCCATGGGAACCAGCGCGTTGCTCGAGACATCGGACAGGGCATCAATCATGGTGCGGGCTGCGTTGATGTCACTGCCATACACCGGGATAAACGAAGCCGCCGTCCACAGTGGGCTCGAAGTCTCCGCCTTCATGCTGTCGCAGAGCTCATCGATCTTCTTCGCGTCGTCAGGCAGCGTCGAAAAATCGCCCGACGTGACCTTGTCCTTAAGGCCACCGACAATCTCGACAGCCTCCTTCGCTTCGCTCTTTACGGTCTTTGCCGAGTTAAGCAGCATAAAGCCGCTTGCGCCAAGCGCAACGAGAAGCACCACGACCACAGCGGCAATAATGGCGCCAGTGTGACGCTTTTTGCGCTCGCCCTTGCGATGGCGATGACGGACCAGACCGTCAGAGGTCGAACTCGACGAAGCGTCGCTACCGTAGTTCAAGCCAAAATCGTAATAATCTTCCTTGGAACCCGAGCCCGCAAACTCGGCACCGCTATCATCCAGGCGGGCGAACGTGCCAGTCTCGGAGGCGCCGGTGTAAATCGTGCCAAGGTTACCTGTAAGCCCCGCGCCACCGGAAGAGGGAGTATTGTTGCCGGCATTAACGTTGCCGGCGGTATTCGCGGCGTTGGCAGCACCTGCGTTGTTCGCAGGTACCGAAGGAGCCCCGCTCGGCTGCGACGTGGAGGTTGCACCGCCCGCAAAGACATTCCCTCTTGCACGGCCGGTCTTTTTTGCCTTTTGAGACTGCTCGTACAGAGCGGTAAACATCGCCGTCTCGCCCGGGGACACGCGCTTACCGGAACCGCCCTGTCCAGCGCCGCCCGGCGTGCCGGCCTTACCAGCCCCGTTCGGACGCGGCGGAACTGCAGGACGGCCGCTATCGCCGCCCTTAAAGTGATTACCAGCCATAAAGAAATCCTCGCAATTGAGTCGCAATGAAAAAGTCCATAACGTTACTAGTTTATGGCATTTTGAGCATCGACAGCTAAACTCCAGACACGGACATCAATTGGCGAAAATGCGGCACAACACCTTTTCTGCCTTGGCGGCGGCGCCAGCTACACCGTGAGGGACATCATCACGATGATCATGGCAAAGCCGATAAGGTCGGTCGGCAAAAACACCGTGCCCAGCATAACGGCGCTGGTGATGGTCGCCGAAACCGGCTCCACAGTTCCGATGAGGCTCGCGCGCACCGAGCCGATGTCCTTAACGCCCTGCATATAGAGCATGTAAGCAAAAAACGAGCCGATAACCACGAACACCGCGAGCGCCTCGACGCCGGCAGCGTCGAGCGCCGGCATATGCGCCCAGGGCTGCACGAAGACACATGAGACCACGCCCGCCGTGAGCATTGCCGAGCCCGTGACGATGGGGCTACCGTATTCGGGCAGGATCTTGGCGGGAATCACCGCCATACACGCGGCGCTGACCGCACACATAAGACCTGCTGCCAGGCCAAGCGGCGAGATATTCAGGCTGGTGGGGTCGCCGCCGGTGGCGATTAAAAAGGTTCCACCCAGAGCCAGGCCAATGCCGATGACTTCGCGAGTACGCGGCATGCGGCGATCGGTCACGCAGGCGTAGCCCATGATGATAACGAGCTGCAGGCACTGGAGCACCGTCGCGGTTCCGGCGTTCGTCAGGCGCACGGCCGAAAGATAGCAAAACTGGTTGAACAGCAGGCCAAAAGCGGTAAAGAGCAGCAGCTGCTTGCGATCGGCGGGTGTGGTCCAGAGCTTAATCAGGCGCTCGCGGTCGCGCGTAACAACCACGGCCATAAAGAGTAGACCGGCGAGAATCTGACGCACGCTCATAAGCCACAGCGTATCGACATGGTAGGTATCGAACAAAAAACTCGCGCTGGTGCCCGAGAAGCCCCAAAACGAACCGCCCACCAGCGTAGCCAAGACGCCCGTGATCATCTTGCGCGTCGAAGCGCTGTTCAGGCGGTCGCGCCATGCGCGACGGGTGTTGCGGCTGAGCTCGTCGGTGCCCTCGGGCACATCAATGTTCGATATATCGGTCATCGGCACCGAAGCCCCTGCGCCTTCGACCTGCTCGACACACTCTTTGCTCATTCCACTCCCCCGAAACAGCCTGGAAACAATTCGGCTTACCTTACCACGGCGAAGTCACCAGCTGGAGGCTTGTCCGCTTATCGGTAGGACAATTCCGCAGGCGTCTTTCCATAGCTCGATACCGCAATGGCCTTGCATTATGCGACAGCCAAATCGCGGCAGCAGGCTCTTTTGAAATGGATGCGACAAAGCCCCCGAATTCCACAATGTAAGCGATTTTTAAAAATGTTCTTGCCACCGAGTTCAGGCTCCGTTATATTATCCCTTGCGCACTTGCGCACCCTTGATCGGGCGTTTAGCTCAGGGGGAGAGCGCTTCCCTGACACGGAAGAGGTCAGAAGTTCAAATCTTCTAACGCCCACCAAATGTTCTCAGCTCAGAGGCTATGTCCTCTGGGCTGTTTTGTTTTATGTCGCCAAATCCGCTGGCAGCTCCAACCGTCATCGCAACGTAGCATCAATTCACGTGACAAATGGCAGCCAAACAAATTCAATACCCCAACATCAACAATAACCAGGCACAAAACTGCGCCGCAAGCTGCTCCAACCGCCCAACTGGCCAAAAGCCGACCATCTACTTGCCGATCTATCCATTGGCATAACCAATCAGTCCGCACCGCAACTTCTCAGCAAAACGCCGCGATGTCTGCGCCCTGCGGTATCCTTGAGCCACTTGCACCTGCAGCACCAAGGAGCCGCCATGCGCACCGAGCTCGATGTCCCCTTTTCGCACAAAGAAGAAGCCAAGGCGCTGGGCGCCAAATGGGACCGGACCAAAAAGATCTGGTATGTACCCAGCGGCGTCAACCCCGAGCCCTTTGCCGAGTGGCTGCCCGGTGTTGACCGATCCGACCCCTCAGCGCCGTATATATATCTAGTACTGGGCAAGCGCGAGTGCTGGAAGTGTCACAAAGAGACCTCGGTCGCGGCCTTCGGCATTCCCTATCGAACCGATAACGACGAGAGCATCGCCATCGTGCACGCGCCCAACGAAGCCGGGCACATTGTCATCGACACGGCCAACGCCAACGCGCTCGCCATCGTGCCCGCTGTTGGCTGCGTGCCGGGCGAGATCCGCGACTATCTTTCTAAGCGCTGCGGCTACAAGCCCGTAGGCGCGCGAGCCTCCAAAGCCCCGTCGCTCGGCAACACGTGCACCAGTTGCGACGCGCTGCAAGGCAGCCGCTATCTGTTCGAGGAGCCCTCGTCCCCGTTTGCCCTCACTGCCATCAACAAGCTACCGGCACTGGAGTTTGTGCGCGTCGAAGTTGCCGGCGTCTTTGGCGTCCCGGCCACGCGCACCAATTTTGACCAGGCGCTCTTTACCTGGGCACGCGACCATCACGCCGAGTTCCACAGGCAACTCGGTGAGGGGGTTTATTTGTAGAGACGGAGAGGCCTTCACAGCCAGCTCCTCCGCATCACCTATCCCTCGTCGCCGGCGTCGTACACGATATCGAGGCCACAAACAGAGCATTTCTCCGGATACACCGGCATATGAACGCCCGTGCGTTTCCTCACTTCGTCACCGAGTTTGTCGTGCGCATCGATGAACCGAATGTCGAGACACGGTATTTGCGAGCCGCAGCAAGGGCAGGCAACGACAAACGACCCGCAATCAACCTCTACGCTCGGAAACATATTGTTGTCGATAAGGGCACGCGGCAGTTTTCCGTACTTCCCCATCGCGACATCGCCTCGCCAGCTCATACACGCTCCCCTCTCGCTATACAAATCAGGAAGAGCATGCACCGACGGGCGTGCGCGAGATTGCATCGCCACGCGATCCGATCAAACGACACGATCGTCAAAGAATGCCAAAACCAAATACGCTAATACGGCAGAAGCCCCGCCTTTTCACGCTTCTTTTCCGAGCGATCGAACTCAATGCGATGGGCCTCAAGAAACACCGTATTGGGTCGCCACTGATGCTCATTCGGCTGCCTTAGCGTCGCACCCGCAAAGGAAACGTAGTCGGTCTTATCCAGCAGGTACGATCCACACAGCCGATATTCACCACAAACAGGCTCAAACGAAATCAGGTGAGCATCAAATAGGGAATGAAGGTCGCGCCGAAGCAGAATGCCGTTGCTGGCAACCTGCGATTTGGGTCCCGAGTAATTCTCGATATGCGCAGCCTCCAGAGCTTCGCTGACGCCGCAGTCCGACACCGCACAACGGCCGTCATAGGCGGCAACGAGCTGCTTGCGGAACCATTGTTGCCCCAATCGCTCGCGCCTTAACGCATAGCGGACCTTTTCGTCGTCGGTCGCACCCTGTCCGGCAAACTCAATATCGACGGGCATGCGCTTCAGATAACTCATGTCGGGTGCAAAACGTGGATCCGGTCCGCCTTTATGAACAGGACCGTGCAGAACAAACCATCCGTTTTCGGGCTCGAACCGCTCAACAAACGCAAGGCCGAGCACCTTATAGCCCACCTCGGTTGCAAATATGACTCCGACTGGGACGCCACATTCCATGCAGTTGAGCATTTTACGGTTGTAATTCTGGTCTCGAAAACCAACGGTACCCGGCGCTTGAACCGAGTACTTAATGACCCACGTACCATCGTCCAAATAGAGCGGAGGCACATCGGTGTAGAAGCTCTTTTTGGAGTTATGGACCGAGAGCGCAAAGATCTTATTGGGATCTTGCTTCACCCGATCCTGGCCCGGCCAGAAGATCCCTGAATCCCGCGTTACGGGAAAGAAGTCCGAGCCAATTCTCAAACGATACTGATACTGAGGGCTATCTTCCTTGGTGTGGTGCGGAAGGCTGGTCCAAACGCCGCCGCGCTGCTCCTCACCCAGAAACCACTCCCATGCCTCAACGTATTCAGAAGGCACAAGACTGCAGGCACGGTCATAGCTTGGTCCATTCATCAACGGAACAGCAAGGTCAATGTCGTTCATCGCCAGCACCTACAACCATACGAACGCGAGTCATGCCCCTCAATAATATGACCGAGAGTCAATTATTACGAGATCTCATTCCGTGATCGGCACATCGTTGATGCTCTCGGTTTGCCGTTGGCGCGCTCGTACCCCGCCATCCCACTCCCCTGTATACTGATGTAGCACGTGTTTCATCCGGGCTTGTTGGACCGGATTGTTCATGGGAGGGTCTTATGGCTGCTTCGAATCCGCCTAAGGGGAGCGTTTCTTCTTCGTCCATCAAGCCGGTTACGCGCAAGGCCGTGCGCTGCCAGCGCGAGGTCGCTTGGCTTGTCACGCAGGCGGCGGGCAGGCTTGTGGCGACCACTCAGGACGTCAATGCGCCTACGCCGAGCTTTGTGTTAGCGGCGGCGCTGGATTTTGTGCGCCAATTGGAGCTTGCCGCACAGGATGCCAGCGGCCACCTCGACTACCAGAATGTTATGGCGCCCGACCTGCAAACGTTCTGCCACATGGCCAAGTTGCCCGCCGCACCCAATGCGCTTTCGGACGCAGGCTACATGTTTACGCTTTCGGGCGCGGACCTTATCCGCGACATCTATGCATACTGCAGCGAGCTCGCCGAGCGCCACGTCTTTGACGCGGCTGAAGTCAAACCGGGATATATCATCAAGCTGGTTCTTAGGCTGTTCTTGATGGACGGGTTCGGGGCCATGCCGGCGTAAGCCGAGTCTTTAGCATCACCGTCGACTGAGCAACAACCGCTTTACCTTAGTGGGCGCCAATTGAGGGTCGATTATTGGGTCGCCTCGTCCACTAACGCATTTATTCCACGCGCTCTGACAGTCGATACTTGCGGTTGCGGCTTGTCAACGGCGCCGTCGGCTCAAGCTCGCCCTGCTCAATGAGCGCATTGACGCGTGCCCTAACCTGGGAAACCGTGAGTCCCGTGCGCTCCGCCAGTTCGCGCGTCCCCAATTCGCCGTAGCGCTTGAGTGCCGTCATAATCAAGTCCCCGCCATGATCGACCGGCTCGATCTTTGAACGGTAAAGTACGACCTTGAACCGATCGAACCCCGGGCAGAACAGGGGCTCGGCCAGACCATGCGCGCGCATGGCATCGATCATCATCGGGATGCCCGAGCCATTGCCCTCAGCCGGCGAACCTGCGCCATCCGGCAGCGGGACAATCGACATGAGTTTCACGAGCGTCGCGTTACGGCATCGGGAGCTGCCGTCAAACAAGCTCTCGCGAGTCTTCCCTCCATAAAGGCCGCCGGGATTCGTCACCTCGATACGGTCGTCAAAAACGTCGACGGCGATCGATTGCCCACAGAACCGATCCCCGTATTCCCTGTGGATAACCGCGTTGGCGACTGCCTCGCGCAGGACCTCCTCGGGAATCTCCAGCGAGTCGATACGCGAGATGCCTTGGACGGTCGAGGTGCGGCGCAGGTTTTTGGCGACAGCCGCGACAGTATCCGAAATCATCTCGCCCAGGGTGCCCTCGCAGACTGTGCGGTCCATAAATCTTAGCGGTCCCGCAGCGCTCTTTTGAGTTCCCGCATGGACAGCCACATCAATGAAGAGCTTAGGATAGAACTGCTGAGGGTAAACGCCCGCGGCAAGGAGGCCGGCCTTGGTAACATTGCCCTGGAAGTCGAGGAAATTCAGGCGCTCCATCTTTGTCTTCTTGTCCGTCGCACCACGCATCGCTCGAGGCGTCAACGAATAGGCGCGTTCTATCGTGCGGTCGACCAGCGACTCGTCGAGATCGCCCACACTCGTGCCGGGCACCGCATCGTGATCGCTAGGACTCGTCCGTTCGTATGACGACAGTGCCAAAACCTCGGTCGACGAAAGCGGAACATCTTTGTCATCGATGCGTTTGTAGCTGCCGCCTTGAGCGCCCCGCTCTATGACATAACAAGGCTTGCTCGACGGGTCGAGCTCCTCAATCGTGATGACCAGAACCACGGTGCCCTGGAGCTCCACGCGCTCAATGGTGTATTTGGGCGGATTGGCCAGTTTTCCGCGACCGCCGGCATCACCCATGCCCGCCACGAATTGGTTGAGCACCTTCTCGGTCTCAAAGTTCTCAACCGGGACAAAGCCCGCGCGCTCGCTCACTCCGAGCACGATAATGCCGCCGGCGGTATTCGCGAATGCGCTAACCGTTTCCCATACGTCGCGAGAAAGCGTCGTGGCGCTCTCTTTTACTTCGACGCTAAGGTCATCCGAACCCATTCGCTTTAAAGACTCGAGCAAACCGGCCAGCTCGTTTTCGTTCATCTGCACGTCCTTTCGCTCGGTTCTGCGAAGAATGCCGCGAATAGATTTCCTTCGCCTCTCAGTTATCTCTCGTAATTTTCTTTCATCTCTCACTTATCTCTCATATTAGAGATAAGTGAGAGATGAAAGAAAAGATGTCTGCCATCTGTTTCATTTAAACATGTTTTTACTGGTAGAACAATCAGTATTGAGACAATACCATGATTGCTTGCCTCCTTGCTGCTCAGTTATCTCTCGTATTTATCTCTCGTCTTTCAGTTATCTCTCGTATTAGTGACGAATGAGAGATGAGAGATACGTGAGTGATGGGCGAGCGTGGATTTTTGGACGGTCGGAAAATCCCTCAAACAAAAAACGGGGCCGGCCTTACGCCGAACCCCGTTTTCAAACGGTCAGTTAGTTATCCAACGCGCAAGCATAGCGGTCAACATTACGCCGCTGCGAACACTCCCAAGCCCGTTCCGATGATGCAGATCGCGAAGATGCCAATAATAATCCAAATGGTCTTGACACCCTTTTTATAGAGGGCAACGCAAGCGAACGTTGCCAGCAAGGGCAGAAGGCCAGGGAAGATCGAATCGAACAGATCCTGCAGGACAATCTCCGAACCACCCACATCAAAGGTCAAAGCTGTGGACAGGGAGACCTGTGCCGCAATCATCGCGCCAATGACGGTCATTCCGAGGACACCGGCAGCATGCGTCATGCGAGACATAAGGTTGTTCTCTTCGGACTGCTGCAGGAACTTGGTTCCCAGGTCGTATCCCAGATGGGCGGCGACGATACGCGTTGCAAAGTTAATCACCGAGTAGATGAGCGCGTACACGATGGGGCCGAGCGGGTTGCCCGTCGACGCGATGCCAATACCGATGCCGGCGGCGACCACGCGGAACGTACCCCAGTAGAACGAATCGCCAATGCCGGAAAGCGGTCCCATGAGGCCGACCTTCATGGCGTTAATCGAGGACGTGTCGAAGTTCTTATCGGCAGCCGCCTGCTCTTCCATCGAAACCGTTAGGCCGGCTACAAACGGAAGCACATGAGGCGTGATGTTAAAGAACTCGGTATGGCGATCGAGCGCCGCATAGTAATCGTCGTCGTTGGGATAGATCTTTCGCAGGGGCTTCTGAATGGTGTACATGAAGCCCATTGCCATCATCTTGTCGTACGACTGCGAGCACTGGCTCGTAAACTGGCGAAGGAACATGCTCCGATACATATCGGGAGTCATAATCGCGTCCTTCTTGGCCTCTTTGAGATCGGTGTTCTGGGTAGCCATTAGAAGTCCTCCTCTTCATCCTCGGCAACCGCCTGCGGACCGGCCGAGCCCTCGCGGAAGGCCAGGAGCAGCGCGACGCAGATAGCGGCAGCGGCAACACCGACAACGTCCATCTTGAGGTAGATGACCATAATGAATCCCAGGAACAGCCAAGGAAGAAGCTTGTTGTCGCCCATGGTCCTAATAAGAAGTGCGAAGCCGATGCAGACCATGACGCCGGACGCAACGTTGAGGCCGTCCATCACAAACTGCGGAATAGCGTTAAGCGCATTGTTGATGAGGTCGGCACCAAAGAACAGCGAGCAAAACACCAGCAGTGCAGACGGAATGCCAATCGACAGCGGCACGATGGTCAGATGGTACAGATTTGCCTTGGCAAGATCGCGATTTGCCAGAGCGGTCTCAATCTTCTTGCAGGCAAAGGCGCCCGGAACGGCGTAGCAGAAGTTGCGCCACACCTGAAGGAAGACGGAGACGGGAAGGGCGAGCGCGACGGCAGTTGCCGTGCCCGTACCCGTAATGACGGCAAACGCGCAGCCAAGCACGCCGGAGGCATAGACCTCGGGAGGAACCGCCGCGCCGACCATGATGGCACCCATGAACATGGACTCCAAAGCAGCGCCGACGATAACGCCCTGCTGGACATCGCCAAGGATCAAGCCGACAAACAGGCTCGTAAACAGCGGACGACCAAGCATCGTAATGCCAAATAATTGCTCGTCCATGGACGCAATAAATGCGACCAGTGCAACTAGAAGATACTGGACAACCATTTCGATCAACCCCAGAAACAGGTCTGCAGGCGAGGCGTTCTGCGCAGCTCGCCTGCAGACAACCGCAGCAATTTGAGAGGATTAGTAGTTCATCTGGTGATAGTAGCGACGCGTGGTGAGCGGGTGGTTACGAACGTGCTCGAGATGGCAGCTCAGACGCTCGGTGATGGTGTAGGTGACCATCGGGGAGACGATCTTGCGGAACTCGGGGTCACTGAACGGCAGCTCGACCTCGGCGGTGTCGAACTTGTTCACGCGGACATGGACGCCCTTCTCGTCGGCGAGCATGTGAGTGAAGTTGTCCACGCGGTCCATGAGCTTACGGGTGTCGTCCTCGCCGTAGAGCATGATGAGGCTCGTGCCCTCCTCGCAGAGTTCGATGGTGCCGTGGAAGAACTCGGCGGCGTGGATGGACTTGGTCTTGATCCACTGCATCTCCTCGAGGATGCACATGGCGTAGTCGTAGGCCTCGCCCCAGAGCATGCCGGAGCCGATCACCATGTGGTAGTCGGTGTCCTTGAAGTCCTCGGCCATGGCGGCGCAGCGCTCGTCCTGGGCGTCCTTGGCCTTGATGAGGTACGGGGCGATGTTGCCGAACTCCTCCATGAAGGTGTCGTACTTGGGGAAGGCGCCGGCGTTCTTGAGGAAGCGGGCGACCAGCGTGATCTGGTAGGTGTAGATGGCCTCGCACAGGACGTCGTCCTCGGCGAAGCTGAAGAACTTGTAGTCGGCGTACTCGGTGGCCGGGGTGTTGTCGTTGGAGACGTACATCAGCGTGCGGGCGCCCTGCTCCTGGCAGAACTTGGCGGCCTCGATGATCTCGGGGGTGGTGCCGGTACGGGTGGAGAAGACGCAGACCGAGTCCTTGTTGAAGGTCTTGGGCGGGCATGCGAGGAACTCGGCGGCAATCTCGCAGTGGACGTCGACGTCGGCCGTGGTGGTCTCGACCCAGTACTTCATCGGGAGCGTGTGGGCCCAGGTGCCGCCGCAGCCGATGAAGAAGATGTTGGAATAACCCTGCTCGCAGACCTTGTCCACGGCAGCCTCAATCTGAGGACGGAGAGCGAGGGCATCGCTCACAACCTTCTCGTAACGAGGCTCATCGAAATTGAACATCCCTTACTCCTAACTCACTTGGATGAACCCTTCATTCATCCCATGACGTTATAATACTTTATATAACTAACTATGCAAGAACTATTTCAGACTTTTTTGATTTTTCTTTAATAAAAAGCCCGCCGATCAAATGATCGGCGGGCTAAAGAAAGGAGGACCTAGTTAATAAATGCTAGACAATGGCATGTTTCCAGCTAGAAAACGTCCTTGGCAAGTACCTTTGAGTCATTGGGAACCTGACGGATTTCGATAACCACGCCATCGTTGACAAGCTCTTGGATATGCTCGGCATCGGTTTCGGTCGCAAAGATCGCGGGGGTCGGATGAAGCGTGGTCTCGGGAGACTTTCGAGTTCCGCCCAAATTGATCTCCTTGATGTCTTTGCAACCCTTAGCAAGGCGATAGGCATCCTCGATCGTCTCGACAATGATAAACAGCGAATACTTGTCGGTGACGCCGCTGTTGAGCGCCTCGATAGCAGCGTTTACGTCTTTTATGACGAGCTTCACGCCGTTGGGACGAGCTAGCCTCAATGCGGCTTTTCTCATGTCGTCTTTTGCCACGGCGTCGCTGGCACACAGGATGCAATCGACATCCAGCGCATGTGTCCAAGACATGGCGACCTGGCCGTGAATCAATCGGTAATCAACTCTCGTAAGCTTAATCATCGTAATCATCTCCGCACGTAATAAAGGTAATGACAGGCGTGGCCCTTAGCTAGGGCTCGAACCAGAACTAACTAGAACTCTTCTTCTTCGACATCGGCAAGCATGTCCGCCGCCTCACAAAGCATGATAAACGAACGTGATCCCTCGACCGCAGCTTTGGCCTTGTCCGCATCCAGGGAGTCCAGCTGTGTAGCCATTTCCACCAGCAGCGGCAAGTTCATTCCGGTGATCAACGTAAACGATCCGGCGGTCTGCCTCTGAATGAATTCGTTGTTTACAGAGCCGCCAAAGATGTCAGTCACGACAAACCAAGAGTCGGCAGGGTCCTTCGACTCCATCCAAGCATCGATAAGCGCTGCGACATCCCTCGTGTCGTCATCGACATAGGCGCACAGACACTCGATTCGGTCGTTGGCGCCCATCAGGATCTCGAGAGAGCTCTTCATACCTTGGGCGAGATAACCATGACTCGCTAGCAATATCTTATTCATAGTTCTCCAATATCAATAAGACGTACTATATTGTCATAACAAAGTATATTAGCAATCTACCCTACGCGGTGTGTCTATTTTCCAAATCCGCGAACGGTAGCAATTGGTCGGTAAATTGACCAATCTATCTCTAATTTACAAATAGAACTTCAGTCGCTCGGTGCAGTACACCTGACGGGAGATGAAAAGCGGCTCGCCGCTTGGAGCATAACGTCTATCGACAAACAGAAGCAGCGGAGAGTCCAGCTCCACGTTAAGGTATGCCGCCTCGAGCTCGCTCGCATAGCAGACCTCGAGCGTACGCGTGTTGGGGCCCATCTTGATCCCCTGGCGATCGAGTACCGCCATCAGCGAATCCTCGAGGGATTCATGCTCCAAAAAAGAAAGCGCAGCGGAATAGCTATTGGTTTCCAGCATCGTGGGCATGTCGTCCACAAGGCGCAGACGACGACTGCGCAATACCTTTTGGGTATCGTCTACGCCCAGGAACTTCGCGTCTCGCAGGCTTGGGAAGTCCCAGCCCATTGCGAGAACCCTGGTAGACGCCTGTTTTCCAGCAAGCTGGCACGAATGGGTAAAGCTCTCACGGTCGTCCGCGGCATACATCTGTGTGTCCGACGAAACGAACGTGCCCTTGCCGCGGGCCCTCTCAACAAGCCCAGCATCTTCCATTTCTTTAATTGCGGAGCGAACCGTTATTCGGCTCACGCCAAATTGCTCGATGAGCTCCGCCTCGGTCGGGAGCTTATCTCCCGGGCGGTACGTGCCGTTGGCGATCGAATCAGAAAGCGCACGAACAATCTGTTTGTACAGGGGGATAACGCTATTTGCTTCAACCATATCAACCATACCTTTGCAAGGAATCAGCAGCTTATAGATAGATGACTTATATTGTATTAGAACTTTTTAGGAGTCCATATATTTCCTAAATGATTCGGTAAACGGGGTGTTATTTCACTTTAGTGGGGTGCAGCGGCTACCCGCGGCATTCGTTATCAACCTAGCTAGGCTAGTCCACCCACATCGTCTCCAGTTCGCCGCAGAGCCGCGGCCCCATATGGGTATACTCTCGAGGATTCGACTCGATTCGCCCCCGCTGGGGCGTCAAAGGAGACTACATATGTCCACTACCTCAACCGACCCGCGCGCCGCTGCTGCCGCGCTGCTGGTGCCCGGCACCACCTGCCACGGCTTTGCCGTCGAGCGCTGCGAGACCGTGCCCGAGCTCGACTCGGACGCCTACGTGCTGCGCCACACTGCCTCGGGCGCTCGCCTGCTGTACCTGGCGTGCGACGACGAAAACAAGGCCTTTGCCATTGGCTTTAAGACGCCGCCGGCCGATTCCACCGGCGTGTTCCATATTCTTGAGCACTCGGTGCTGTGCGGATCGGCCAAGTTCCCCGTCAAGGAGCCATTCGTCGATCTGATCAAGAGCTCCATGCAGACGTTCCTCAACGCCATGACCTACCCCGACAAGACCATCTACCCCGTTGCCACCACCAACGAGCAAGATCTGTACAACCTGATGGACGTGTACCTGGACGCGGTGTTCAACCCGGCTATCTATACCAAGCCGACCATTTTTGAGCAGGAGGGCTGGCACTACGAGCTGGACCTGCCGGAGGACGCCGAGGGCGAGGGCGACGGCAGCTCCGCGAGCCTGCGCAAGGGCACGCTGCGCTATAACGGCGTGGTGTTCAACGAGATGAAGGGCGCGCTGTCCGACCCCATGAGCGTGCTGGACGACGCCGTCAACGCCGCGCTCTATCCCGACACCGCCTATGCGCACGAGAGCGGCGGCGACCCGCGCGCGATTCCCGCGCTCACCTACGAGCAGTTCCTGAACACGCACGCGCGCCACTACAATCCTTCCAACTCCTACATCACGCTCTACGGCGACCTGGACGTGGACCGCGCGTTGGCCTTTTTGGACGAGCGCTACCTGTCGCAGCCGAGTGCCGCGAGCCGCCGCATGGACGCCGCCGTCGCCGCCGGCGAGGACCCGTCCGCGCTGGCGCCCAATCCGCTGGACGTGCAGGCGCCTGTGACCTGCGAGTATAAGCGCGTCGAGATGGCCACCACGCCCGAGAACGCCCTGGTGGGCCTGGGTCTTGTGCTGGGCAGCGCGCTCGACCGCAAACGCACGATCGCGGCGGATATCCTGTTTGAGGCACTGCTGGGCTCCAACGAAGCGCCGGTTAAGAAAGCCATTCTGGCCGCCGGCCTGGGCGGCAACGTGGTGAGCTACACCGCGGCCGAGAGCCTTCAGCCCTACGAGCTCATCATGCTGCAAAACGCGCAGCCCGGCGTGGCGCGCGAGCTGCGCCACGTGTTCCAGGACGCCTGCCGCGACCTATGCGAGCATGGCGTTCCGCGCGAGCGCCTGGAAGCCATCATCAGCAGCAACGAATACGACCTGCGCCAGCGCGACTACGGTATTGCCGACGGCGTGGCCATTGCGTGCGACGCGCTGAGCACCTGGCTCTACGATGACGATGCTGCAACGCTGGCGCTCAAGTACGGTCCGGTGTACGAGGAACTGCGCGGCGAGCTGAACGGCACTTACTTTGAGGACCTGTTGCGCGAGCTCGTGCTGGAGAACGACCACATGGCGCTAGTCGAGCTGGTTCCGGTGGACGCCGCCGAGGGCGCAGAGGGTGCCGAGGCCGCCGAGCTGGCAGCCAAGCGCGATGCCATGACCGATGCCGAGCTGGCCGATGTGGTCGAGCGCACGGCCGCACTGCGTGCCGCGCAGGAGGCCGAGGACACGCCCGAGGACAAGGCCACGCTGCCGCGCCTCCGCGTATCCGACATTGGCGAGGCGCGCCCCGAGCCGCCGCTCGTTGTGGACACGACCGCGCCTATCCCCTGTCTGCGCCACGGCATCCCCACCAACCGCCTGGCCTACGCCATGCAGTATTTCGACCTGAGCTGCGTCGCGTTTGAGGACCTGCCCTATGTGACGCTGCTCTGCCGTCTGCTCAAGCAGCTGCCCACGCGCGAGCATTCGGCCGAGGAACTCGACAACCTGCTTGCCGGCAAGCTGGGCTTTTTGAGCTTTACGACCGAGGTCATGACCCAGCCCGACGTGGACGGCGTGCGCCCCTACCTGCTGGTGAGCGCCGGCGCCCTGTCCGAAAAGATCGACGCGCTGGCGAGCCTGCCGCGCGAGGTATGGTCGAGCACGCTGTTGCTCGATGCCGACGCCGACCGCGTGCGCGACGTGCTCACGCAGATTCGCATTGGGCTTGAGCAGGGATTTATCAACAACGGACACTCGGCGGCGCTCGGTCGCGCGATGAGTTACAGCTCGCCTTCGGCCGTAGTGCGCGAACAGCTTTCGGGCGTGGACTTCTATCTGTTCCTGCGCGATCTGCTCGAGCACTTTGACGAGCGACTGGACGACCTGCGCGCCAAGCTTGCCGCGCTGGCAGACCGCATCTTTGTGGCCGATGGCTGCATGGCGAGCTTCACCGGCAGCGATGAAGACTTTGACGCGTACTGGGATGCCGCGGGCAACCTGGGGCTGGGCGCGGGCGACGGCGCTGGCAGCGGCACGCTCGTGGTACCGGAGCCGCGCGACCGCCACGAAGCCTTTGTCATCCCCAGCGACATCTGCTTTGCGGCGAGCGCGTGCGATCCGCGTCGCTTGGGGCTCGAAGTGACGGGCGCCTGGGCGGTTGCTGCCAACGCACTCTCCTACGACTACCTGTGGAACGAGATCCGCGTGAAGGGCGGCGCGTACGGCTGCGGATTCCGCGCGGCCGGCGAGCGTCAGGCGGCGTTCTACACCTACCGCGACCCGGCAATCGACCCCTCGATTGAGCGCGTGGCGCGCGCAGGCGAATGGCTCAGCAGCTTTGAACCCGACAAGGCCGCCTTTGAGGGCTTTATCGTGAGCTGTGTGAGCGGCATGGACGCGCCGGTGAAGCCCTACGCGCTCACCAAGCGCCGCAACACGACCTACCTGGCCGGGCTCGATCCGCACGCCCGCGAGGAGCGCCGCGCCCAGATGCTCGCTGCCACGCCCGGTGAGCTGCGCTCGCTCGGCGCCGACGTGACACGCATTGCAGCCGAGTCGCCCACCTGCGTCTTTGGCGGCCAAGACGTCATCGCCAAGAGCAACGCCGGCTTTAACGTCATCGACCTGCTGAGCTAACGCACAGTAAGCAAAACCACCACGAAGGTGCCTGTGAACTGCCTCCCATTTCTTGGACATCGGGAAATGGGAGGTTTTCCATGAGTAT
>UQPP01000028.1 GCA_900543025.1 uncultured Collinsella sp. | reverse complement strand
CCATGTTCTCGACGATCGAGACCATCAACGTGATTCCCGTGGGCATCCTGTATCTGGACCCGAGGGGCCGTCCGCTGCTCATGAACCGCTGCATGCGCAAAAACCTGGTGGAGCTTCATATGCCCACCGACCTAGGCGATATGAGCGGAACATGGAACGACCTGCGCAAACTCAGCATGCAAATGCCCGAAAGCAGCCAGAACCGTGTGCGGATTAATCTGGACCGCTTTGGTGAGGCGCGCGTTGTGGTCGAGGTTTCTCCCGCCGAGATTCGCTTGTTCGTGCACGATGACGTTATGGTTTCGGGCCGCCTCTTTGAGCGCATTATCGGTCTGGATGTAACAGAGTATGCGCATGCCCATGATCGCCTAGCGCAAGCCAACCACCTGCTTGAGCTTGCGGGCCAAGAGCTCCAAGCCCAGATCGAAGAAGTCAAAAAAGTTGCTGACAATGCGGCCTATCTGCGTATGCGCGCTCGCGTGCACGACGTGATCGGGCAGCGCCTGTCCATTCTCCATCGTTATCTGGAGGAAGGGCGCCTGGATGACGAGTCGATCGAGCAGATCGATCCGTTGCTGCGCTCGATCACCGTCGACCTGCGCAGTGGCGGCGCCAGTAAGCCGGCGGAGCAGCTGGGTGATATCGTCCATGCTTTTGGCCTGGTGAGCGTGCAGATCGATGTTGAGGGTGTGCTGCCTGAGGACGCGCGTGTCGCCGTCGCATTTTTGCAGATTATCCGCGAGGCCTCGACCAATGCCACCAAGCATGCGCAGGCGCATCGGGTCCACGTGCGTCTGTGGCAGGAGGGGGCGGATGCTGACGGCATCGCGCACATGACGATTTCTAACGACGGGTCCCCGGCCCCCGTATCGTATCGCGAGGGAACGGGTATCCCTGGTATGAGGCGTGTCGCACAAGATTTGGGCGGCAGCCTGGAGGTCCACGCCGCCCCGCCCTTTACGCTTGAGGTGTCCATCCCGCTGGGCTCCAACGACACGTTCCAAAGGAGAAGCTCATGATTCGCGTCCTTATAGTCGAAGACCAGGCCATTCTGCGCGAGAGCCTGGCGCGCTCCGTTGGCGATCAGCCCGATATGACCGTTGTTTCCGCCATCGCCGATGCCTCCGAGGCCATGGGTGTCGCGCTCAAGGAGCGTCCGGACATGATACTGATGGACGTATGCACCGAGCATGATTCCAACGGCATCGTGGCGGCGGCGCGCATCAAGGAGCAGCTGCCCGAGTGTCGCATCATTATCATGACCGGCATGCCCGAGATCACCTTTGTCGATCAGGCCCGCGAGGCGGGCGTCGATAGCTTTGTGTACAAGAACGTCGGTATCGACGAGCTGTTCGCCGTGATGCGCTCCACGCTGGCGGGCTATTGCACGTTTCCCAAGCCGCCCGAAAGCATTTTTTCGGGCACGGCGGCACTCGACGATGTCGAACTGTCGATTTTGCGCCTTGCCTGCGAGGGCAAGAGCCGCCGCGAGATCGCGGCCGAGCTGTTTATGAGTGAGGGCACCATCAAGCGTCGCATCTCGGAGATCCTGAGCAAGACCGGCTACGACAACATCATGCGCCTGGCCGTGCACGCGGTGACCGAGGGCAGCATCGTTCCCAACATGGAGCGCTAAAGCTCGTCGCGCATCGGCATAAAAACGACGGGGCCGCAGGATCAACTCCTGCGGCCCCGCCTGGTGTGCGCGGATATGTCCGCCAATCCGCGGCTGTCGGTGTCTGTCGCTACGCGATGGTCGCGGTGTAGGAAGCGACGTCCTCGTAGGAATCGGTCAGGTAGGCGTCGATGCCGATGGTCGTGTTGACCAGGTCGTCAAGGCTGTCAAGCTCGCCGCTCGAGAACGTGAACTCCTCGGTGGCGTTGGTGCCGGGCATCAGGTGAGCCGAGAACCAGGGTTCCTTCATGGTGCCGTTGACGTTGGTCTTGCCGGAAGGAGCGTAGAAGGTCAGGTCCTTGTCGCTCTTGTTGGTGATGTTGACGACAAAGCCGATATCGCCCCAGTCGTCCTTGAACTTCTCGGTGATGGTGATGGTGCACAGATCGTCATCGGCGACGGTGACGGCGGGGGAGATTTCGACGTTCTGGACATCGTCGTCTTCGACGGCCTCATCGATCTCCTCTTCCTTCTCGGCCGCCTCGCGATCCTTCTTCACCGTGCCGGACAGGTCCTTGTCGGACTTGGTAAAGACAAGATTTCCGTCATCTTCTTCGAGGATGAGTTTGCCGTCCTTGAGCTTCATGTCATACGACTCGTCTTCGGCGGTGAGGGTTACGGTGGTGGCGTCCTTTGCCTCCCATTTAAGGTCGACGACTTCAAGGAACAGGTCGAGGGCACCTGTACTGTCCTCATCGAGAATCAGGACGCAGTGGACACCCCAATCCTCGAGCATCTTCATGTACTCATCGGTTAGCTCTTCGCCATCCACGGTTCCACCCGAGAGTTCCCAGCTGCCGACGAAGTTGGCCTTGGAGTCTTTGCCGCCGCCGCTGCAGCCCGTCAGGGCAAAGGCGAGCGCCAGGACGCATGTCAGAAATGCGAGTGCGGACTTTTTGAACGTTGTCTTCATGGTGTCCTCCTTTATCGAACGAAACCCATAGAAGCAAATGCGGGGGTGGCGGACCTCCCCGCCAATTACCGGATAGAGGGGCTAGGGCCTGGGCGTTCCGCAGTTGCTGCAGAACTTGCCGCCGTTTTCGCTGCCGCAGTTGGGGCAGAACCACTTGGCCGGTGCCGGGGCGGGTGCGGGACTACCGCACTCGGAGCAGAACTTGCCGGTGTTGGTGGCGCCGCAGCTGCAGGTCCACGTGCCGGCCGCAGGTGCGGCGACAGGAGCCGGGGCGGGTGCCGGAGCCGGCTGCGGGGCAGCCTGCTGCTGTGCCTGACCGGCGGCGAACAGCTGGCTAGCGTTCATGCCGCCCATGCCACCTGCCATGCCCATGCCCATAAAGCCTGCCATCGCGCCGTTGGGGTTGGCGGCTGCCGCGCGCATCGCATCGCTCTGGGCGCTGGCGATGTTGGCTGCCGCCATGGTGGGATCGCGCATGACCGCGGCTTTCTGCAGGTCCTTAATCATCTGCTCGTCTTCTTGCGAGGCGGCGATGGAGTTGACGCCAAAGCTTACGATCTCAACGCCGCGCAGGTCACGCCAGTCGGCAGAGAGGACCTCGTTGAGCGCGCGGGCGAGCTCGGTGGTGTGGCCGGGGATGGCGCTGTAGCGGATGCCCATCTCCGAGATCTTGGCAAAGGCGGGCTGCAGGGCGGTGAGCAGCTCGGACTTAAGCTGGCTGTCGATCTTGTCGCGCGTATAGCTATCGGTCACGTTGCCGCACACATTGGTGTAGAACAGCAGCGGGTTGGTGATACGGTACGAATACTCGCCGTTGCAGCGAACGGAGATGTCGACATCCAGACCGATATTGTTGTCGACTACGCGGAAGGGCACGGGAGAGGCGGTGCCGTACTTGTTGCCGATGATCTCCTTGGTGTTGATGAAGTAGACGCGCTGGTCCTTGCCCGCGTCGCCGCCAAAGGTAAAGCGGCTGCCGATATTGGCGAAGGTCTCCTTGATGGAGTTGCCCAGGTTGCCGCTAAAGACGCTCGGCTCGCTGCCGGTGTCAAAGACGAACTCACCGGGCTCCAGCGCGACTTCGATGATCTTGCCGTTTTGCACCACGAGCATGCCCTGGCCGTCGTTGACGGCGATGACCGAGCCGTTGGAGATGACGTTGTCCTCGCCGCGCGTGTTGGAGCTGCGGCCGCCGGTGCGCTTGCTGCCCTTGCAGGCCAAGACGTCAGCGGGCATCGATTCGCAGTAGATAAATTCCTTCCACTGGTCGGCCATGACGCCGCCGGCAGCACCCAATCCAGCTTTCAAGAGTCCCATGGTGATCTTCCTTTCTCGTCAAAGGCCGGGTGGTATTGGTCAGGATGGTTAATCGTCCTTGTCGTCCTTCATGACAACGGTGGTCTCGGTGTGGCTGAAGGTGTCGTGCTTCTCGGTCAGGTCGAGCTCGCCACAGTAGCAATCGGCGTGGGTGGCCTCGTTGGCCGTCTTGAGCTGGCCCACCAGCAGCACGTCTGCGATGACCACGATGATCAGCGGCGCGACGATGTTGATGAGGATGCCCTCGATATCAAAGGTGAGGTAATCCGGATCGAAGGCGTTCTCACCCATGAAGAGGATCTGGGAGAGGACAAATCCGATCACAAAGAACAGCACCGAGGCGATAGCGAGCTTGGGCTTGGAGCAAGGAAGCTCGCCGACCATACGGCCGGTTTGGCCGTTCATGGCAAACAGGTAGCTCTTGCCGTTCCACGAGGTGGAAAGCATCCACACGGGGAACAGGGCATAGTCGCTGTCTTCCCAGGTGTAGTCGAGCTGCTTGCTTTCGACCGTGGCATCGTCATATTCGTCGACGACGGTCTCGCGCAGGGCCGAGATCGTGCTTTCCTCCATGCGGCGTTCGGCGCGCGCCTTGCAGGTTTCGCAGTCCTCGTCGTAGCGGTTGGCGATGTAGCCGGGCATATACGCGACCGAAAACGGGCGCAGGGCATCGTAGTCAAACGGCTCGATGGCGTCCATGTGGCCGTCGGGCATCTTGGACGATCCGTCGACGGGCACGCGCTTAAACGAGATGTTTCCCTTGCGGTAGGCGTCGTAGTGGTCGGTGGTCGTGACGGTGCGGTCGGATTCCTCGGTCACGGTCTCGTTGGTCGCATCGAAGCACACTTCGCCGTCCACGCGGGCGCCGTAAAGCCAAAACGGCACGTAAACGCCTTGGACTTCGTCGATGTGGTTGCCGGTGACAAAGCTCTTGGGCAGCAGGATCTTGCCCTTGTAGTGCTCTTTGAGCGCGGCCATAACGTCGTCGCGGCCGAGCTTAAACGGAATTACCAGGTCGGGCGAGAAGTCGCCAGAGAGCTGGCCGGGCGCCACGGCGGAGTTGCCGCAGTACGGGCAGGTGGTGACGGCGACGGTGCCGTCGGACACGAGCTCGGCGCCGCACGACGAGCAGATGTAGCCGGCGTTTTGGGCCAGCTCCTGCACGGCATCGTCGACAGCAGGCTTGGGCGTTGCGGCTGCCGCATCGGCTTTGGCATCGGCCTTGTCCTGGCGCTCGCGATAGAGGGCCTCGACTTCTTCGACTTCAAAGCGCGAGTCACAGTAGTCGCAGACGAGCTTTTGCTCGGCGCTTGCAAAATGCAAGGGGCCACCGCAGGCAGGGCACTGATAGTTAACGCTCTCGAAGGCCATGATCGGTCCTTTCGCTGCCGGAGGCTATGCGCCGATGGCGCCGCCGCAGTATTCGCAGCGCCCGCTGGCATCGGGAATGGTGGTGGCTCCGCAGAAGGGGCAGGTCACCGCGGTCTTGGGGGCCTTGGCGGCCACGACGCTGTCGCGCGTCTCCTGGCGCAGCTGCACCAGTGCGTCGCGGACCTCGGTTGCCTGGCGCTTGGCCTCGCGGTATTCGATGGAGCCGCGCTGATCGATGGTGGAGTCGTTCACGCGCAGGTTGATCTCGGTAAAGTACGGCGTGTTGACGTGGATGGTCAGATTAAAGTCGTAATCCAGGTCGTAGCGCGGCGGGTTGTAGCTCTCACGCTCGCCGTCCGTGGTCTCGCGATAGATCTCGGTGCGATGCTCGTCGATATCCATATCGCAGCCGAGTACCTGCGAGAACTCGATGATGTCGGGATTGGCGTCGCGCCAGCGGCTCTGCGAAGTGATGATCAGCAGGCCCGCGTCCTCATCGAGCATAATATTGGTGCGCCCGGCAGAAAGCGTGCGCGTGGGGTTGAACGAAGACAGGCGCTCGGCGTTGGCCTCGCGGTAGGCGAGTTGCTCACGGATATCGTCCGCGGTGCTGGAGCGATAGCCGTGAAAGTAGGGGGAGAGCTTGCCGGCGCACTCTTTGCACAGGTAGCCTTCATTGATTTTTGTCTTACCTAGAAGTCCCAGCTCGGTACCGCAAATCGCGCACTCTTTCTTCTCGAACATCTTGTCAAAGAAGCCCATGGCTGCCTCCCATCAACAGGTAGCGTGTGTCACTTTTGATGATGGGGGAGTGCGTGATCCTTCGCGATACCCAGACGGCTCAAGGAGTCTCCACAACTGGGACACATGGCCCATTTTTGACTAGTCATTGGGGACGTACTTAAACGACTAGTCGCGGGGGACACTCTTCGGCCACTCATTGGGGACGTACTTAAATGAGTGGTAGTTGGAGACACTCCTTGCCGAGCTAGAGGTCGCGTGTGTCCCTTCTGGTCCATGCGGCTCAAATTCGCGGCGTGATGTGAACGGCTGGGGTCAAATTTGCAGCATTTCGAGCTCGGCTTCGATATTGAGATTGGTTCTTTATTAAAATGGAATTCCAGACAATTGAGCGACCGGGGGTTAACCATGAGGGGCATGGGAGACACAACCACATATCTGCATCGGGGCATTCGGGAGATTATATGCCTGGCGCTGTTCTTCTTCACGTTTTTGGCGTGCGAGTATCTCTTTGATGTGCGCATGGCCGAGTTCGTGTCTCCGAACGAGGTCGTTATTTATGAGAGTCTTGTCATCGGCGCGAGCGTGATTGGCTTTTTTGTGCGTCCCGTTCTGTACTATCGCCGTCCCCATGCTATCGACGCGACGAGCGACATCACGGGCGTTTTGCTGGTGGCGGCATTGCTGCTGTTGATTATGGCAGCTCAGGTCGAGGTGGTAATCGTCGGCGGTTTGGTGGCGTGCTGCGCGCTGGGCTACTGCGGATCGACTGCTCACGCAAACTTTGCGCGACGCTTTGCGCGGACGCCCTGCTTGGCGCGCGCCGCAGCACTTTCCTATGCCATGGGCGTTCTGGTACAGGTGTTCAACCACATGGTGATGCCTGTCGGTATTCCTCAGCAGGCTGTTCTGGTCGTTTGTGCGATCGTGCAGGTGGCGTTGCTCCACGGTGCCCGACGCGCCAAACTGCGCGACGAGTCCGATCCCAACTTTGAACCCAGCGTTGCCGGACTTTCGGTAGATGCTTTGGAATATGGCGCCAAGTGGTCAGACGATCCCAAGGCAAAGGCGGCATTCCGCCGCGCCGTAGTTCGCCTGACCGTGGCGACGGTGTATCTTTCCGGCGTATTCGCCGCTCTCAACGCTGGCCTCACGACCTTGCATGCTGTCGGAGCCGTCGATTTGGGCGATTGGCCGCGCCTGCTGCTTGTCGTGAGCTCGTTGGCCGCTGGCGTCCTATTTGACCTGCACGGCCGCTCGTATATGAATATCGGCATGACATGCGCCGCCATGTTGTCCACGCTTTCGTTCTTTGTGCTCATCGTCGACGGCAATGGCGGCAACGAGCTTGCTGCCACGATCATCTTTTATCTGGGCTCAGGCTTCTTTGTGGTGTTCTTTACCACAAAATATGCCGCCGTCTCGCTTTATGCGCGCTGGTCATATTTTTGGCCGTGCATGGGTCGCGTCGTCAACAACGTGTGCTCGATGTTCGTGACGGCGCCGGCAGTGGCGATCATCTCGAGTCAAAACGTGCTGACTGCGGTCGGCGCGGCGCTCGTGATGTTTGTGGGCATTGCGATTACGCTGCTGGGACAGTTGGGGCAACGAGCCGATGACGCCGTGATACGGGACGAGCTGGCGCCTGCCACCGATGATCTTGGTGGGGATCTTGCGCCCACATGCTCCGACCCCGAGCCCGTGGAGGCAGCGGAGCTCACGTCCGATGAACGCCTCGATGCCTTCGTCGCCACCTTTGAGCTTACAGAGCGCGAGCGCGATATTCTTGCGGCCTTGGTCGTTTCGGACCAGAGCGTTCAGGACATCGCCACAACGCTTTTCCTTTCGCGCTCCACGCTCTACCGTCACATTTCCTCGATCAACAAAAGACCGGCACCACCTCACGTGTGGCCCTTATCAACTTCTTCTGGTCCTGGACACCCAAGGACTAGCTAATCCTCCAATAAGTTGCGGTGGAATAGTCCCTAAATTAAAGTCACGGGACCTTAAACAGGAACTATTTCACCGCAACTGCTGAGGGGATAGACTGCGGCGGCGGCAGAGGCAACGGCAGCGGCGTCGGCAGCTGTGGTAGCGGTAATGGCAGCTGGCAGGGTGTTTTCCGCTTGCTTGCTACAGCAGCTCGCCATGGCGGGCAATGTAGCGGCGCTTTGCCAGCTGAGTGAGCGCGATGTAGGCGGTGACGATGCCGATGAGCAGCGCGAAAAAGCTCGCGGGCAGTGCCATGAGGCCGAGCGCATCGGCGATGGGGCTTGCCGGCAGCCAGGTGACAAGCGCCAGGCCTAGCACGGTGAGCGCGCACAGCGCGGGCGCGGCGTGGTCGCGCGGGCTCGGCAGGCGCGGGGAGCGCAGCATGTGGACCACGAGTGTCTGCGACCACATGGACTCGACAAACCAGCCGCTTTGGAAGAGCGCAGCAAAGGTCGCTATACCCGCGACGTTGCCCGTCCCGGCGAGCTCGGACCAGCTTGCGCCTACGGTGGCAGGGCACACCACAAAGAAGAGCACGGCAAAAGTCACGATGTCAAACAGCGAACTCACGGGGCCCAGCTCGAGCATAAAGCCCTTGATGGACGCGGCATCCCAAGCACGCGGACGGGCAGTCCAGGCGTCATCGACGGTGTCCCACGGCAGCGCGATGCACACGATCTCGTAGACGAGCGATAGCAGCACCAGCTGCAGAGCGCTCATAGGCAAAAACGGCAAGAACAGGCTCGCGACGGTCACGGACAGCACATTGCCAAAGTTGGAGCTCACCGTGGTCTTGAGGTACTTGAGCAGGTTGCCGTAAGTGCGGCGGCCTTCGATGATGCCGCGCTCGAGCACGCCCAGGTCCTTCTGAAGCAAGATGATATCGGCGGATTCCTTGGCAATATCGACGGCCGAATCGACCGAGATGCCGCAATCGCTCGCACGCATGGCGGCGGCGTCGTTGATGCCGTCGCCCATAAAGCCCACGGTGTGGCCGAGCAGCTCGCGCATGACACGTACCAGGCGCGCCTTCTGCAGCGGCGAGAGCTTGGCGAAGAGGTGGGTTTTCTCGGCGCGCTCGGCAAGTTCGGCGTCATCGAGCGCATCGATCTCGGAGCCGAGCAAGACGTTGCTCGCATCGATACCAATCTGCTCGCAGACGGTGGCGGCGACGCGGTCGTTGTCGCCGGTTAGGACCTTGACCGCCACGCCCTTGGCCTCGAGGGTGGCGACGGCGCCCGCGGCACTTGCTTTGGGCGGATCGAGGAAGGCCAAAAAGCCCATCAGCACCATGTCGCACTCGTCGGCGATGCCAAACTCGCCCACGCAGCGCGGATTGGTCTTCTGCGCCACGGCAATTACGCGTAGGCCCTCAGCGTTAAGTCCGACGATCTGCTTGAGAATCTGGGCGAGCTTCTCGTCGGCGAGCGGCTGAGCGATGCCATCGATCTCGACAAAGGAGCAGATCTCGAGCATTTCCTCGGCAGCGCCCTTGGTAACCATCTGGGTTTTGCCTTGGGCGTCGGCGACAACTACGCTCAGGCGACGGCGCGAGAAATCGAAGGGAACCTCGTCGACCTTGGTATAGCGGGCGCGCAGACTCTGGCCCAGCATAGAATCGGGCACAACGGTCGAGGGCGTCACATCGGCACGGTCGATTACGGCCAGGTCGATAAGGTTTTTGAGGCCGGTTTGGAAGAAGCTATTCAAAAATGCATGGCGCAGCACGCGTGCGTCTTCGTTGCCGTCGGTGCTGAGATAGCGCTCGAGCACGATGCGGTCTTCGGTGAGGGTGCCGGTCTTGTCGCAGCACAGGACGTCCATCGCGCCGAGGTTTTGAATCGCCGGCAGCTCCTTGACGATAACCTGGCGACGGGCGAGGTCCTTGGCGCCCTGCGATAGGCTCGTGGTCACGATGACGGGAAGCATTTGCGGCGTGATGCCCACGGCCACGCTCGTGGCGAACAGCAGCGCGTCGATGACGTTGCCCTTGGTGGCGGCGTTGATGGCAAAGACGGCCGGCGCCATAACGAGCATAAGGCGTACGAGCAACATGGAGACGCTCGAGACGCCGCGGTCAAACGCGCTCTTTTCGCCGCGCCCGTTGAGCATCTTGGCGATGCCGCCCAGGTAGGTGTCCGAGCCGGTGGCAACGACAAGCGCCATGGCGGCGCCGTTTTGCACGGAGGTGCCGGTAAAGACGATGTTCTTGCAGGCAGAGAGTGGCAGTGCGGAGCCGTCGGCGCCCTCGACGACGGTGACGGCGGTGGTCTTCTCGACGGCCTCGCTCTCGCCGGTGAGTGCGGACTCGATCACAAACAGGTCGCGCGCGGTGATGATGCGGGCATCTGCCGGCACCATATCGCCGGCAGAGAGACGGATTACATCGCCGGGGACGAGCTCGTCGAAGGGGATCTCGATGCGCTCGCCGTCGCGCAGGGCGGTGCAAGTGTTGGAGACCAGGTCCTTGAGGGCCTCTGCCGCATTGCCGCTGCGGGCTTCCTGGATAAACTTCATACCGCCCGATACCAGCAGCATGATGCCGATGACGATGACCGTGGAGGGGTCGCGCTGCGGCTCGGGCACGGCGAGCACGTCGATGTAGAGCGAGACCAGCGCGAGCGCGGCGAGGATGCCGGCGAAGGGATCGATGAAGGCGTCGGCGATGCGGCGGGCGAGCGTTTTGGTCGTTGCCTCGATGGTGTTGGGGCCGACGGCGTTCAGGCGCTCAGTTGCCTGCTCGACGGTGAGGCCGTTTGCCGTGGCGTCAAGCAGTACGAGGGCGTCCTCGGCACTATGGGTGGCGGCGAATATGGTGTTCTTGGATAGGCCGGTATGAGCGGCAGGGCGCGCCGTGCGGCGGCGCTTGGAGATGGCTTCGAGTACCGTGACGGTTTTGAGCATCAGCATAGGGTCCTCCTTGTTGAGGGGAGTTAGCGTACGTGTCGTATTTGCTTCAAAAAACCTAGATGTCGCTCACGTCAAGCTCTTGAGCCCACAAAGGGTGCAGCGCGCCTTTGTGGTGGTTTTGGCGATCTGCCGGTGGCGTTTATGCGTGTGCGGAGTCCTCGCGGCGTGCCGAGGGCGACATGCAGGTTTTTCGACTAGGACTGCCTTCCATGGCACACCTCCTAAAGGCTGAGCGCAGCGCGCTTTGGGTATCTCGTACCCCTTTTTCATCCGCCCGTATTCTTGATGAGGGGGTTTGACATGTCAACCCCATTGTTCGGAAAACCATTTCCCCTGACAAAGCCTTTACAGAATGCCGTGGCCCCAAAGCGCGCCCGCATCGACGCTTCGCCTGCGCTAAACTGGAAGGCACGTACGCGATTACGAGAGGAGCCCGCATGGAGGCTTACAAGCAAGAGTTCATCAAGTTTATGGTCGAGTCCGACGTTCTTAAGTTCGGCAGCTTTACGCTCAAGAGCGGCCGTCAGTCCCCGTTCTTTATGAACGCCGGCGCTTACGTGACGGGCTATCAGCTCAAAAAGCTGGGCGAGTATTACGCCCAAGCCATCCACGATAACTTTGGCGACGACTTTGATGTGCTGTTTGGACCGGCCTACAAGGGTATTCCGCTGGCCGTCGTGACCGCAATTGCCTACCACGAGCTGTACGGCAAGGAGGTCAAGTACTGCTGCGACCGCAAGGAGGCCAAGGACCACGGCGCCGACAAGGGTAACCTGCTGGGCTATGAGCCCCAGGACGGCGACCGCGTGGTCATGGTCGAGGACGTCACCACCAGCGGTAAGTCCATCGACGAGACCTATCCCAAGGTCAAGGCTGCTGCCGATGTCGAGATTAAGGGCCTGATCGTGTCCCTCAACCGCATGGAGGTCGGCAAGGGTGGCGTGACCACCGCCCAGAAGGAGATCGAGGCCAAGTACGGTTTCCCCGTCGCGAGCATCGTCTCCATGGCCGAGGTCGTCGAGACCCTCTATAACCACGAGATCGACGGCAAGGTCGTCATCGATGACGAGCTCAAGACCGCCATCGACGCCTACTACGAGCAGTACGGAGCACGTTAGTTACGGCGTTTTACCAAACGCCGTAACTGCTCGACGCTGCGCGGGCCGCATTTGGACAATCTGACGTTCAACTTCAAGGGCGCGACCAGAAGGTCAGCGCCCTTTTGTTTCACGTCACCTTGTCACAAATGCGACCCGCTCGCTGTCCGTTCTCTACCTGCGGCGTCGTCTTGCTCCGAATGCGGCCCGTTCGCTGTCGTTGCCGAAACATCGGCGATGCCGGAGTAGTCATTGGGGACGTTCATAAATGACTACTCAGGAATGAGCGTGGATAATCTCCCGGTTTTGGCCTGTGTGCGGGCTCAAAGTGGGAGATTATCCACGCTCGTTAGTTAAGCGTCCGAAAATCCACACTCGCCAAACCTACCAAAAAGGGACGGGTTTATTTTGGCACGTTTCGGTCGGTATCAGGAAGTGTCAGGGACGGGGCGGCGGCAGGACTCGAGAGCGAAAAGAAGTATCGGGTTTGGTGCGCCCGCTTCTGCCCGTCCCGTGCGCAGACGATACTCGGCTTATCGACCCGCGATGCAAAGGAGATGCTCGTCCCGCGAGCACTACCGGGAAGGGCTCGCGATTCGAGTCCCCACCTTAGCATTTGAACCATTTGGCACTATAATCACCATAGGCATGCGCATAACGTTGCGCTTAATCAAGAGGAGAAAACGTATGGGTCTGTTTGACATGTTTAAGAAGAAGGCTGAGCCTGCCGCTGCTGCAGCTCCCGCTTCCATCTCTGCTTCTGCCGGCGCCGACGTGCTGTGCTCGCCCGTCAAGGGCAAGGTCATCAAGATGGCCGACGTGCCCGATCCCGTCTTTGGTGGCGAGGTTCTGGGCAAGGGCTGCGCCGTGTGGCCCGAGGACGACCTGGTCTACGCTCCCTGCGACGGCAAGGTGACCGTCACCATGGGTCACGCCGTGGGTCTGCAGTCCGATAGCGGCATCGAGGTTCTGGTGCACGTTGGCGTCGATACCGTCAACATGAACGGTGACGGCTTCGAGGGCTTCGTCAAGGCCGACGACGTCGTGAAGGCCGGCCAGCCCATACTCAAGATCGACCGCGCCAAGATCGCCGCTGCCGGTTACAAGGACTGCGTCGTCGTGGCCGTGTCCAACACCGCCGAGTTTGCCGATGTCGAACTCGCCGTCGAGGCCGACTCCGCCGTCGCCGCCGGTGACGCCATCGTCAAGGTCGTCCGCAAGTAAACTGTGGCATCCAAAGGATGTGCAAGGGTGGTCGGGTTTTCCGGCCACCTTTTTTATTACATCGCGGGGAAGCGTTTTATTGCACGTTGGGCGGGCTTGCAAACCGTTCGGACGCTAAAACGAACCGACCGCGCCTTCGCGTTGCCGAGGGTGTTCATAAGTGGATAGTATGGGCTTACTTATTACAACGTGTGCCGCGTCCGGGAAGCGCGGTGCCGCTGATTGGGAGGAACAACATGAAAAAGAAGCTGCTGCTTGCGCCCCTCATGGCCGTCTTGGTTGCATGCGTGGTCGTGCTTTCCGGCTGTGGAGGTCCTTCGGTTGAGGAGCTCATCACCGAGGATCTTACGACGCAGTTTGACGAGGTCAAGAACGGTGGCGACGACTTCCTCTCTGGTCTGGAGGAGGCTTCGGGCGATGAGTTCGAGCAGCTGGGTATCGATCCCAAGGAGTATGCCAAGACCTATCTCGAGGGCTTTGACTACAAGATCGGCGACGTGACGGTCGACGAGGACAAGGGCGTCGCGACCGCCGAGGTCTCCATCACCTGCAAGTCCATGAACAAGATCGTCGAGGACTTCTCCACCCAGTATCAGGAGAAGGTTGCCGCGCTTGATACGGTTCCTTCCGATGACGAGCTGTACAAGATGGCCGGTCAGGTTATGGTCGATGTGACCAAGGCCACCGAGCCCAGGAAGACCACGGTTATCTTCAAGTACACCTGCAACGACGACGGCGAGTGGTCTGCCGACGACTCCGTCAACTCCGAGATGATGGATGCAATGCTGAACTAGGGGGTTACGCGGTAGTTCGTTACGGCGTTTTACCAAACGCCGTAACTGCTCGACGCTGCAAGCCCGCCAGAGCGGCAATCTGCCTTTCAACTTCGGCGGCATGACCAGAAGGTCAATGCCGCCTCGTTTCAAGGCACCTTGCTCGCTCTGGCGGGCTTTCGCTGTCGTTGCCAAAACAACGGTGTTCCCTTGGCTGGCTTAAAGTGGCGCTTGTACCTGTGGCGTTGCCATCGCTGCCGAAGGCGGCACTTGGGGACGTTCTTTTTCTGTCGGCAGTTGGGGACGCTCCTTGTGCCAGCGTTGCATCGAGTGCTTGGGAAACCGCGACCCGGTTTTTGGCCGAATAGTGGGTCGCATTTTCCGGATGGGGTGGGTTGCGGAAAGTGCGACCCGGAATATTGCTCTGAAACGGGATGCGGTTTCCCTGATGCGCCTCAAACGGAAAGCGCATCCCATTCCGGAGCTTCAAAACGGGATGCGCTTTCCGCGCGGAAGAATTGTCGCAGCCGCGTTAGGCGGTGCCGCTCGTTACTCGCCCAGAATCAGCGCCGCGAGCTCGTCTTGGGTGTCCACCACGTAGTCGGCGCCGGCGGCTTCCAGCTCTGCGCGGCCGCGGAAACCCCAGCTGACGCCCACACTCTTAAGGCCGGCGTTGTGGCCGGTCAGGATATCGACATTGGAATCGCCCACATAGAGCGTGGTCGACGGATCGGCGCCTAGCTCTTTCATCACATGCAGCGTAACGGGCGCCTCGGGCTTGGGGGGAAACGCATCGACGCGGCCCTGCACCAGTGGAAAGCGCTCGGAACCAAAATACTTCTCGATAAGCGGAGCCGCCGAGACGTGGTCCTTGTTAGTGAGCACGGCAAGCTGCACGCCCGCGGCGCGCAGGCGGTCGAGCATCTCGATCGTACCGGCATAGGGGGCGGTGTGGTCCTCCTTGTGCTCGCCGTAATAAGCCCTAAACTCGGCAAGTGTCTGCTCAAACATGCGACCGTCGCCCGCATACTCGGCAGGCATAAAACGCTCAACCAGCTTGAGCATGCCGTTTCCCACCTTGTAGCGGTACTCGTCTACGGCAAACGTGGGCCAGCCGTGCATCTCGCAGGTATGGTTGCCGGCGGCCGCCAGATCCTCGAGCGTGTTGAGAATGGTGCCGTCCAGGTCAAAGATCACATGGGAAAAAGCTGCTGCCATGGGTGCTCCTGCCGCTTGAGTTGTAAAACGCACCCCATAATACTGGGCATGCGTGCCGGGCATGTTTGGAATCTGAATATCTTTAATAGCCCTGAGCCTTTGTCGTTAGCAAATTCTCGGCAGCTGCTCTCCTACGAGCATGTCGAGGATGCGGGTCGAGCCCCAGCCGGTGCGCACGCGCACGGCGGGATGGGCGCCCTCGGCAAGTGGCAGCACGCGGCCGATGATGGCGGCATTCTCGCCGTAGCGGGCGGCGCGCATGGCGCTCAGCGCGGCATCGGCTTGCTCGGCCGGCACGACGGCAACCATCTTGCCCTCGTTTGCCACCTGCAGCACATCGTAGCCGAGCATCTCGCAGGCTGCCTGCACGTCGGGGCGCACGGGCACATCGTCCTCGTCGATCTCCATGGCAACGCCGCTGGCCTGCGCAAACTCGTTGAGCGTCGAGGCCAGGCCACCGCGCGTGGGGTCGCGGAAGCAGCGTGTGTCGGGTGCTGCGGAAAGCACATCGGCAATCAGGTGGTTGAGCGGCGCGGCGTCGCTTTCGATGGTGCTCGAAAACGCCAGACCCTCGCGTTGGCTCATGATAGCGATGCCGTGGTCGCCCAGTGTGCCCGACACCAGAATGACGTCGCCGGGGCGGCAGTTGGCGCCGCTGAGTGCCACGCCCGCGGGAACCTCGCCCACGCCGGCGGTATTGATATAGACGCCGTCGGCCCCGCCGCGCTCGACCACCTTGGTGTCGCCCGTGATTATGGACACGCCCGCCTCACGCGCCGTCTCGGCCATCGTCTGCACAATCTGGCGGAGCTTATCCATGGGATAGCCCTCTTCGAGGATAAATCCGCACGACAGGTAGCGCACGTTGGCGCCTGAGGTCGCGACGTCGTTGACGGTTCCGCACACGGCGAGGCGGCCGATGTTGCCACCGGGGAAGAACTGCGGCGAGACTACAAAGCTGTCGGTCGACATGGCGATGCGCCCGCTCGCGGGCAGCGCGGCGACGCCGGCATCGTTGCCTTCGAGCAGCTCGGGCGACCCAAAGGCATCCAAAAAGACCTCATCGATGATGCGTTTCATCATCTGGCCGCCGGAGCCGTGGCCCAGCAGGACGGTGCTATCGGTAACGCTATGGGACATATCGAAAACTCCAATCGTGGGTGGTGTCGGTGTGCGGGTGTGTCCGGGCTAGTTGCGGTAGCGGTAGTACGCCGCGCAGCTGCCCTCGGAGCTCACCATGCACGGGCCGACGGGATGCTCGGGCGTGCAGGTGCGGCCAAAGAGCGGGCAGCTGCTCGGCGTAATGGCCCCGCGCAGCACGTCGCCGCAGCGGCATCCACGCGGCTCGACCGTCGCCTCAACGGGCACGTCAAAGCGAGCGCGGGCATCAAAGCGCGAGAACTCGGGGCGGATAGAAAGGCCCGAGTTGGCAATCGGCCCCAGCCCGCGCCACGTGGTGTCGCATGGCTCAAACACCTGCTCGACCAGCTGGCGCGCCACGGGGTTGCCGTCTGCGTTGACGCCACGGCGGTAGGCGTTGTCGATCACGGGCCTGCCCTCGACAACCATCTGGACCAGCATGCAGATGCCCTGCAGGATATCGACCGGCTCAAATCCCGTGACCACGCCCGGGGTACTGAATTCGTCGACCAAAAAGCTAAAGGGCGCCAAGCCCGTGATGGTGGCGACGTGGCCCGGCAGGATAAAGCCGTCGATGGCGGTCTCGGGATCGTTGGCGATGGCGCGCAACGCCGGCGGCGTGGTCTTGTGGGCGCAATAGACCGAGAAGTTCTGGAGCCCGCGTGCATCGGCCTCCAAAATGGCGGCAGCGATGGTGGGCGTCGTAGTCTCAAAGCCCACGCCCATAAAAATGACCGGGCGATCGGGGTTTTGCTCGGCAATGTCGAGCGCGTCGAGCGGGGAGTAGACGATGCGAATGTCACGCCCTGCCGCTTTTTGCGCAGCGAGCGAGGTGGATGATCCGGGCACGCGCATCATGTCGCCAAAGGTGGTGATGATGGCGCCGTCTATGTTGGCGAGTGCGATTGCGTGGTCGATGTCGCGGTTGGCGGTAACGCAGACGGGGCAACCCGGGCCGCTCAGCAGCTTGAGCCCGGCCGGCATAATGGAGCGAAAGCCATAGCGACCGATGCTCACGGTGTGCGTGCCGCAGACTTCCATAAGGTTGATGGTGCGGTCGCCGACGAGTTCATGGATGCGTTCGATGAGCTCGCGGGCCAGCTTGGAATCGCGAAATGCCGAAAAGTCGATACCGGAGCGAACCGGCTGTCCGGCCGCCACTAGTATGCCTCGGCCGGGTTGCTGGCCAGTTGGTCTTCTTCGGCCAGTTCGGTCATGGCATTAACGAGCTCGAGCGTTTCTTGCGCTTCCTGCTCGTCGACGATCTGGATGCCAAAGCCGGCGTGTACGAGAATATAGTCGCCAACCTGCGCCGTCGGCACGAGTCGCAGCGACACGGGGCGCTCGATGCCCATCATGTCGACGGCGGCCTTGAGGCCATCGTCGCGTTTGACTACTTTACCGGGAACGGCAAGGCACATAATGTTCCCCTTTTATACGCTTTGCGCTGGATAGGCGCTCAATAATCCATCAGTTGATGGTAGCGCTCGTGGGGTTCGCGGGCAAACGCGTTACGCCTGTGAGACGGCTGGGCGCGGTGGGGTGCGAGGGCGAGCTACTGTGATGCAATCTGCGCAAGACGAGCGCTTGCGACCGCCGCCTGACCGTAGGCGATGCAGCCGTCATTGACGGGCACGGTGTGGGGGACAAGGACGGTAAGGCCTGCGCTTTTGAGCTCGCGGGTGAGGAGCTGAAGCAGAAGTCGGTTCATGAACACGCCGCCCGAGAGCGCGACGGTGTCGATGCCCTCGTGCACGCAGATTTCGCTGGCGATGCGCGCCGAGGAGCGCGCGACGGCGACATGGAAGTCGAGTGCGAGCCTGTCGGCGGACGCTCCGGCTTCAATTCCTCCCAAAAGTGCCTCAAAGAGTGCTTTCTGGTCCAGAACATAGGGACCGTCCAAACACGATGGGCCAGATGCGAAATAGCCGGCGTTGTCGTCGGGAAAACGGGCGATTTCGTTGTCGAGCGCGCGCCAGGCGGCGGCTTCGAGTTCTATGGCGGGTTCGCCCTCGTAGGTTGCCTTGTCGCAGATGCCCAGAATCGCTGCCGCGGCATCAAAGAGACGCCCCATGCTGCTGGTACGCGGGCTGTTGATGCCGCGCTCGATCATGGTGGCTGTCACGCTGCGCGTTTGCTCGTCGAGGCTGTCCAAAAGCCGAGCGGTACCTGGGTGCTCGAGCAGACCGAGCTCACTGAGCAGGGCAAAGGCGTTGCGGCGGGCGTCGCGCACGGAGGCCGCCCCGCCGGGGAGCGCCCAGGTGCGCAAATGCGCGGCGCGCTCAAAGCCGCCAAGGCCGGCGACAAGAAACTCGCCGCCCCAAATGGTCCCATCGGTGCCGGCGCCGGTGCCGTCAAAGGCGATGCCAAGGACGCGCGCGTCGGTTGTAAGCTGGCCCGCGGCGATGGCCTCGGCCATTACGCTCGCGATATGCGCATGATGGTGCTGCACCTCGACGAGCGGCAGATTGCATTTTCGCGCCTGCTCGCGCGCCCACTGGCCCGATAGATAGCTGGGGTGTAAATCGCAGGCCAAGGCGGCGGGCGCCAAGTCAAAGAGATCTTCCAAGCGCGTGTGCGCGGCGTTCCAGGCATCGAAGGTCTCGCCGTTTTCAACATCGCCGATATGCTGCGACACAAAACAGGTTGCCTCGCCGTTCGTCCCTTCACGCGTGAGCGCAATCGTGGCCTTTTGTTGTGGCCCGCAGGCGAGCACGCAGGACGGAGCGCCGTCGAGCGCCGGCAACGGCAGCGGCTGGGGTGCATATCCGCGAGCGCGGCGCACGGGCATAACGGCGCCGTCGACCACGCGCACTACAGAGTCGTCGTAGCGCGAGAGGATCGCGCGGTCGTTACCGAGCAACGCGTCGGCGATGCCGGCGGCAACGAGGTGTTCCCAGGCAAGATCGTCATCGGTCTCGATGGGCTCTTCGCTCAGGTTGCCGCTGGTCATGACGAGCGCGTGCATACCGTGCGACGCGGCAGCTGCAAGCAGAAGATGCTGAAGCGGGGTGTAGGGGAGCATAACGCCAAGCTCGGGCAGGTCGTGCGCGACGGACGGTGCGAGTACGAGGGCGTCGGGAGAATCGCCGTCGTTCCCGCAAACAGCACGCCGGCGCAGCAACACGATGGGGCGAATGCTGCCGGCCAGCAAGCCGCGCTCAACATCGCTGACATGGCATAGGCGTTCAACGTCAGCAAGGTCGCGCACCATGACGGCAAGTGGTTTGTTGCTGCGGCGTTTGCGACGGCGCAACTCGGCCACCGCCTGCTCGTTGGCAGCGTCACAGGCTAGATGGAATCCGCCCAGGCCCTTGATGGCGACGATGCCGCCGCTGGCCAGCAGCTCAGCGCAGCGCTCGATGATAGCGTCGCTGGCCTCGCGTGTGGTGCCGGCGGCCGGTGTCGCGGGCGAATTCCCGCACGCATCGCCGTTCACAGCCTCGCGCCACGTAATATGCGGTCCGCAATCAAAGCAGGCATCGGGCTGCGCGTGAAAGCGACGGTCGAGTGGATCGGCATACTCTGCGGCGCAGGCGGGGCACATGGGGAAACGGTCCATCGAGGTAGCCGCTCGGTCATAAGGCAGCGATCGGATGATGGTAAAGCGCGGCCCGCAGTTGGTGCAGTTGATAAAGGGGTAGTGGTAGCGTCGGTCGGCGGGATCGAACAACTCGCACAGGCAATCGTCGCAGGTGGCGATATCGGGCGAGACGAGCGTCGTGTGCGCGGTCTGGTCCTGCGACGCCACAATGTGAAAGCCCTGCTCATCGGCAGTGCTCCAGCCGCCAGGCTCCAAATCCGCAATATCGACTCGCTCAACGCGAGCCGCCGCGGGCGCATGCTCAGAAAGTGCAGCGACAAATCCGTCAACCGCCTCGGCACAAGCGTGCGCCTCGATATGCACGCCGTCGCCCGCGTTGAGCACCCATCCGCAAATGCCATGCGCCATGGCCTCGCGATACACAAACGGTCGCATGCCAACGCCCTGCACAATGCCCGTTACATGGATATGCGCATGCCGCATGCGACCCTCCTTCGTTGAAATGTGTGCTGTTACAGCCCCAGGCTCTGCTTGGTGGCGGCGCACGTGAGCTCGCCGTGCTTAACGCCGCGCAGGCCCAGCAGGCGGTCGGCTAGTTCGTAGACGCGCTCGCCGCGACCCTTGAGCGCCAGAATCTCCAAACAGTTGTGGTGATCCAGATGCACGTGCATGGTCGATACGATCTCGTCGGTGTAGTCGTGCTGCACTTCGTCCAGGCGGCGCGTCAGATCGCCGGTGTGATGGTCGTAAATCATGGTGAGCGACCCGATAACGTGCTCATCGGGCGTGCGCATCTGCTCTTTGGCGATCGAGGCGCGAATCAAATCGCGCACGGCCTCGGAGCGGTTGGCCACGTCGCCGCGGCGCGCGATCTGCTCGTCAAAACGGCGCAGCAGGTCGTCGGGTGCGGTAACCGAAAAACGGACCAGCTCGGAGCCGGAGCCACTACAGTGGCAGCCCGCGTCACCGTCCGCCCCGTGCGGATGCTCGTGCTCGTACCCGCAGCAGTGCTCGTGTTCGGCCACCTTACACCAGCTTCACGGAGCCGACGGAGTTGTGGTCGGCCTCGATGGCTTCCTCGTAGCCCTCGAGTGCGTCGTGGGCCTCGTGGAGCGCGGCCATGGCGGCCTCGAGCTTGGCGCCGATGCGCTCCATGTCAAAATTCTCGGTCGCATGCAGCAGCTGATGGCTCCACTCGTGAGCGAGCTCGATGGTGTCGTCGACCTGCTTGACGCTCATGGCAAGCTGGCTCATGTTCATTCCGACGTCATGCATGGGAAATCTCCTTTTGTACGGGTCTAATCAGTGGTTCAGATTCTACTACGGAGGGCTCCCGCGCCCGCCGCTGTATGCCAGCTGTCCTACGGTGCCAGTGAAGCAAGTGGCGCGACTACGACACCGTCTTCCCGTCGGTAGGCAGTCGCGGTTCCAGTGAGAACGAGCAAGAAGGACGCTTCGCCTTGGTGGGTCGCATCGATTTTAGATGCGAGTTTCTTGAGATTGGCGGCAGCGGTGTCTATAGGCTTTGAGCCAAGCTTGACCTCAACCAGAGCGTACCTGCCGTCATCTAGCACGAGTACGGCATCGGCTTCAAGGTCGGTCTTGTCCCGATAGTGGTAAACCTTGCCGCCAAGTAGATCCATATAGGTGCGCAGGTCACGGATGCACATCGATTCAAACAGAAGCCCAAATGTTTCAAAATCTTCCAGGAGTTTTTGAGGCGTTGCCCCCAGGGCTGCGACCGCAAGCGATGGATCGCAGAAATGGCGCGTCGGACTTGTCCGTACGGCGGTTTTTGAGCGGAGCCGCGGGGCCCATGCCTCGAGATCTTCGAAAACGCAGGAGCGGGTCAAGGCGTCGACATATTCAGAAACGGTATTTCTTGAGGGAGGTTCTCCTTGCATGTCGGCGGCGATTGTTGCGAGCGATGCCTCTGTTGAGATGTTGCGAGCGTAGCTTCGAATAATCTGGGCCATCCAAGTCTTATTTCTCCGCAGTCCATCAATCTCGTCGATATCGGAATCAAGCAGTTCCGAGATGTAATCAGGGGCCATGGATAGCGCAATCCCATGGTTTGGCTCGATAACCGCTTCAGGCCAACCTCCTCGGCAAAGTGAGTAGACGATACGTTCGATATCGAAGTCGACCATATCGGCAACATCGGTGTTTCCATCAAACAGGCTTGCCAGCGAAACTGATCCCGTTGACTCGCGTGATTCAAAAAGTGACATCGGGCGCATGTTTATACGTGCTATGCGGCCGACTCCTGAGTGTGCCGGCATTTCGCTTGCCCGAGGCGTTGCGGAGCCGGTGAGGATAAACCTGCCTCGTCCTTTGCCGCGGTCGATCGCGAACCTTACGGCGTCCCAAAGCTGTGGGGCCATTTGCCATTCATCGATGAGGCGTGGCTCATCTCCTTTGAGCAGGAGAGAGGGCTTCGAATCGGCAAGCTGGATGTAGCTCGGACCGTTATCGGGGTCTTGCATGTAGATGCTGCTTGCGGCTGCCTGTTCAGCCGTTGCGGTCTTGCCGCACCATTTTGGCCCTTTGATTTGGACAGCCCCAGAAGATTTTAGTTTTCTGGCGAGCACTTTGTCCGCGACTCGTGGTAAATAACCGTGTTGAATTGAACCCATGTCACCCTCCTTGCTAGTAGGGTATTATACCGTTGATTTGTGCAAGTTGGACGATTTAGATTGTGCAAGTTGGACGATTTAGATTGTGCAAGTTGGACATTATATCTAGTTAACATTCATGATGCCAAAAGAGAAGCCCTAGAGTCTCCAGGCCTTTGTCGTATAACGCATGATGTCAAGAATGTCGGCCTTGATGTTTGGCGGCAGGGCTTTGAAGAGCGATAGATATTCGTCTTCCTGAGCGGTAAAAAACGCAGGGCTTCCGTCTGGATCTTTGGTATAGCCAAGGATATCGTTGGGCGTGCATCCAAAGAGATCGCACAATGCAACAATGCGGTCTTCTCCTAGTTTTGCTCGACCTGTTTCCCATGCACTATATGTCGCCTTGCTAACGCCAAGACTGTCCGCAATTTGAAGCTGAGTAAGCCCTGACTTTTTGCGGATTCTGGCGAGTGCGGTATGTCTACTAGTCTCATCCATGTCGCTCCCGTCTGAATAATCAAGAGCAACTTTGCATTTCAATGACGGTCAAATGTCTAACTGAATTGTTCTTAGGTGCAATAATTGACATAAAGTCTAATATGAATAAACTCAAAACCAATAGAAATAGACATCGAGGAATGGTGGCTATGGGGAGAGTTGTTGGAATCGATCTTGGGACGACCTATTCGGCCGTCGCTGTGTTGGGAGACGATGGACTTCCCGAAATACTGAAGAATGCGGACGGAGAACCGACTACACCTTCGGTTGTTTTATTCCAATCATTTGACGGAAAAGACGAGCCGCTTGTTGGAACGATGGCCAAGCATTCGGCGGCAAGTGATCCCGATAATGTTGTCCAGTTCGTGAAGCGGCAGATGGGAAATCCGGATTGGAGATTCGACTCCGACTCGGGCGTTTCCTACTCTGCAGAAGAGGTTTCCTCCCTTATTATCAAAAAATTATTGCAAGATGCCGAGCAGGTACTTGGAGAAGAAGTATGCGGAGCCGTGATTACGGTTCCCGCATATTTTGATGATGCAAGAAGAACTGCGACAAAGCAGGCAGGTGTAATTGCGGGCACCAAAGTGCTTCGCGTGTTGAATGAACCGACGGCCGCAGCCCTTTCCTTTGGTCTCGATACCGAGAAGAACGGCGTCACGCTTGTCTATGATCTGGGCGGCGGAACGTTCGACGTGACGCTTCTTAAGATAGAGGACGGTTGCTTTACGGTTATCGGAACCGATGGCGATAGAAACCTGGGAGGATTCGATTTCGATAACGCTCTAATGTCGTTTGTGGCAGAAGAACTCTCGAAACAGGGTGCCGGTAATGTTCTCGATGATTATCTGATAAGTGCCGAGCTTCGAGAGAAATGCGAAATGGTTAAGCGCACTCTTTCGAACGTGCCAAAGGCAAACCTCCATATTTCGAAGAATGGAAAGCCTTATCGTGTGGCTATTTCTCGCGAAGATTTCGAGCGGGCGAGTAGGTCGCTCCTGAATCGAACGCAGGAGCTGGTCGAGGACGTGCTCGAGGACACCGGTTATTCATGGGGTCAGATCGATCATGTGGTCCTTGTTGGTGGCTCAACGCGTATGCCAATGGTGCACAAGTTAATCGAAGACATTTCGGGGATGAAACCCGAGCTTGGGGTAAATCCCGATGAGGCTGTCGCCATGGGGGCTGCCGTTCAGGCCGCAATAGAAATGGAATCGAGCATTGACGTGGCAGGGTCGGCAGAAAATGGTTTGCCGGATATGCCCCTCTTTACGGCTCCGAGCGTAGTCATTGCCGATGTTACCTCGCAACCTTTGGGGGTTGTGATGCTCGGGAAAGACGGCAAAGACTACAACAATGTCGTGATTCCGAGGAATTCACCGGTGCCGGGGAGTTATTCACAGGACGCAGCAACGGTGAGTGAGAACCAGTCGTACGTCGATGTCCAGGTGACACAAGGCGATGACCCAGACTTGAACTATGTGGTCATTATCGGTTCAAAGGAAATACCGCTTCCGCCCGGGTTGCCCAAGGGATCTCCCGTCCGCGTGGTTTACGAATACGACAGAGAACAAACCGTGCATATCCGTCTATATGCCGGGGGGAGCGGCCAGCTGTATGGCGAGTTCGAAATCGACCGTGTGGCGAATATGGATGAACGACAGCTCGATACTGCCGTTAACAAGATGAAGAACATCGAAATTGGATAGGGGACACTGATGGAAGAATTTGTTGACTACTATGAAATTCTCGAGCTGGAAAAGAATGCGCCGATTGAGGAGATTGAAGAGGCGATTAAGAAAACACGAAAGCGCTTCAGGCGTCTCGAAGGATCTCCGGATGCTATGCAAAGAGCGAACGCCGAAAGGATGATGCAGCTCTTAAATGAAGCAGATTCGTTGTTTCACAACAGTTCAAAACGCTTGGAATACGATGCCACATATGATAGCGGGAAGAGTGACAGCAAGAGGGACCTGGAAAAAGACGCCCGTGCTGCAACCGCCGAGAAAGACTGGACATCAGAAGCGAAAGATTATTTCAAAAACGGTCAGAGTGCCAACGCTTGTTTTGCCGCTAGGGAGGCAACAAGGAGTTGCTCAACCGATGCGGAAGCATGGCTTGTGTGGGCTCTGGCAGCATATTCGATGGACAAGTATGACGAATCCATTTTTGCTGCATCCGAGTTGCTGAAGCTTGGCTCGAATCAGGCGACCGCTCATAGGCTGTTGGGCGACTCGTACATAATGATTGATAAATACGCAGACGCCGAGGCTGAGTTTCTGAAGGCCCAGCAGATTGATAAGAGCGACTATACGATTATGGCGCGCTTGGTTGATGCGCGTTATCTTCAGGGGAAATTTGACCAGGCCCTCACTATGGCGCGCAATCTTCATGAGGCACATCCGGATTATGGACCCGTCCTAAGCTCGTTATGCCGGTGTCTAGAGACGGATGTCGAGAACAAAATGAGCTCAAAGGATAATGCTGGCTATTTCACCAATATGAAACAAATCCAGCATGCTGAACTTGTCGTTAGTGAAATGCGCGCGTTGGGAAATATCGACAAGGCTGATGAGGAATGGATTGAGAAAATGGAGGGCCTTATCGACTGGGCGCGTAAAAGGCACTACATTGCACCGGCCCGATGGTTTTGGATTCTCTGCGGCTTGACCTTCTTATTTATGATAAGCGGGTCAAGTGGCGCTCCCTTGACGCTCGTTCTGTTCTTTGGGCTGCTCCTGTATGCATTCTTCTTTGTTGTACCGACCGGATGGATGATCAATGCCCGTAAATTAGGAGAGCTTGCAAAGAGGACAGGGCTCCAATAATGGACGTGCGCTGGGACCAAGCACTTGACAGCTTGGAGATGGATCGCCAAGCAATTATTGACTGTACAGAACGGCTCAGAGCGTCTCTTGCTTCTCTCAAATCAGATTCAAGAAAAATCAAAGACTTGGCCACTGGCGAAGCTTATGCAGGATTATTCAGTGAGCTGCTGCTTGCCGTTGATAGAGTCAAGAATGAGCCGCTGTCAGAGGACTTGAGGTCTTCGATTGTGGATGAGATTATCGAGGTTTGTAGCCATTACGGGCTTGAGCCTGTTCTGTGTGACGAGACGGTTAATCTACATGAGCATGAAATCGTTGGATTGATTAAGACAGACGACGCCTTCAAAGATGGAAAGGTGGCTCGAGTAGAGCGAGACGGTTACAGGATTGGCGGAAGACTTCTCCGCCCAGCGCGAGTGGTTGTCTTTCGGCACGAAGAGGACTGATGGCCAATATGTCGCTGGAAGAGACCTATGCCGAAATGAGGCAAGCGCTCAGCGAGGTCAAGGAATGCCAGGCTCATCTGCTGGGAGCTTGTGAATCCCAATCTGCCTCCGTTGACACGTGGTTGAAGATGACGCTGAAGGAGAGACAGGAGGCAAAAACACGAGCGCTCAATAAACTCAGCATCCGGGAGAAGCGCCGCAACGCCCTTTCGAAAAAGCGGGTGCAGGATACCGTTGACGAGTTGCTGGCGATCGAGGAAGGCTCGGCCCTCAATGCCGCCGAGTATATCCAGATTGGATCGATGTCGAAAACTTCAAAACGTGACGATTTGTTTACGGTGCCCTTTATCGTTCCGTTGCTTGGTCACGGCAATATCGTGATGTCGGTTTCAGGCGAGGGCTGCATTTCAGACGGGGTAGTGCGCGAGGTAGAGGCCAAGACGCTTTTATCGACTTCAGCGTCGCAAGTTGAAATCATTAGTTTTGACCCGGCACTAAAAAACATCGAGGCTCCTTTTTCGACGATTGGCCGGAACGGGCAAGGCGAGGCAGCGGTCAGGTATTTGCATTCGAGAGGCGAACTCGATGCCTTACTTAACGAGCTGACCGACCGTGTGACGCAAATCAACAACGAGTTGCTGTCAGACGATGAGAGCCTGGCGGTATATCACCAACGGGTCGGAATGCCGGTCGAGAAGTACCAGCTCGTTGTGATCCACGATATGCCGATGGGAATGGCTGCCGAGCAATACGACCGTATCTGCTCGCTGATGAAGGCGGCCCCAAAGGCAGGCACTTCTTTCCTAATGATACAACCTAAGATGGACGACTTGCCCAAATGGTATTGCGAGAAGAAACGTTCCTATCCTGTTTCGGAGCGTCTCGAACTATTCTCGGGCAGTCATGCCCGATGGCTGGGTCACGATGGCTACGATGTTGAGCTCTATGAGCTTGACACGATTGAATCGGCGCAAGCCGCCGAGCGGATGGCCCGATCAGCGGCAGAGCTGCGGTTGCCCGAAGTAAAGATCGAGTCGGTGCTTCCCGCGGAGTATTGGATGGAGACGAGTGAGGACGGAGTCACGTTCTCGCTGGGTCTGCGTGGAACCCAGACGGTTGATGTCACGATTGGCTCGAATGAGACTCAAAGACATAATGCACTGATAACCGGCGCGGTCGGACAGGGTAAATCGAATCTGTTGAAAGATATCATCTACGGTTTGTGCGCCAGGTATTCTCCCGACGAGTTGGAACTCTATCTGTTTGATTTCAAAGAGGGCGTTACCCTGTTTCCCATGGCTCCCACGCCGGATTCCCCCGAGTACCTACCGCAGGTAAAGGCATTTGGGCTTGAGGCCGATGAAGACTTTGCCATGGATGTGCTGAATTCCATAGCCGCCGAGGCCAAACGGAGGGCCGCTGCGATCAAGCCTTACGGAGATAATCTGCTCAAGTATCGGCGCAATAGCGGGAATAAGATGCCGCGTATCGTTGTGGTCATTGATGAGTTCCAGCTATTTTTAGAAGGCGCAAGAGGCAAGGAAGCCTGTGAACTTTTGGAACGCATCGTTCGCCTCTATCGTGCATACGGTATTCACGTGATATTGGCGTCACAAAGTATCGGCGGGATAACCAATCTTGCCATTTCCCAGGGCAAGTTCTTCGCACAGTTTCCTATCCGTATCGGACTGAAAAACTCGCCGGCGGAGTCGCGGGCGACTTTCGGACCCTTTAACGAGGCGGCTGCTAGCCTAAGGTTCAGGGGACAGGCGATTCTGAACGAAGATTACGGAAATCCGAGCGCAAATGTGACGGTGCTTACGCCGTTTGCTGAGGATGCCACGTTGGACAGTCTCAGGAACAAGTTCTATGCAATGCCAAAAGGGCACCTTGATGAACCGGTGGTTTTCGACGGAAGCACTCTGCCGGAGTTGACTGAGGCCCTCCTTGAGCAGAACGACATAGATTCAGGTAACGTGCCGAGCGCCTTGCTTGGCCGGGGTGTTTCTGCTGGGTTGGCACCGATATATTTCCCGTTTGAAAGAGCTGCGGGAAGCAATATCGCTCTTGTGGGCAGGGGAACGCTGCCAGGGCTCGGTGACCTTCCGAATTCTGTCGATCTTGCGGCGTGTGTTATGGAAACGCTTGTTTTATCGCTTGCACGCTATGAGCGAGGCGCTGAGTTTGCTGTAGTGGAGGATGGCGCGCGCCATGTTTCTAATTCGACTCTGGAGATATGCGCTCGTGCGGGGGTTTCTCCGGAGGTCGTGCCTTCGGACGAAGCGGCTGCATGGATTACCAATTGTCTTCAGAGAAATGATGTCGGGGAAGAATGTGGGCGGGAGCGGTTTGTGTTGGTGCCGAATGCGGACTCACTAGGATCTTTCGACTTTGGTGCTCAGCAGAAGATTCAAAAGGTATTCCGCGAGGCTCCTATGCACGGAATCCACTTTGTCTGCCATTGGCAAAACCCCGTAGCGCTTTCAGCGCAGTTGGGTTCATCGGGACTGTCGTCTTTTGACGGCGTGGCGTGTCTGTTTGGCTCGAATGTCGCAGCGAAGCAGTTGGATGGCCCGCTGTGCCAGTGGAACGGGCAAGAGAACCGGGTCCTTTACAAGGAGGCTTCTTCGGGACGTCCCTCAATGAAGCTCATGCCCTTTGTCGCAACGCGATTATGGAGGAGGGGCGACGATGAGCAGGGATGATTTGTACGAAAGGTATTTGTCCGAAGCAGAACGATTTCTGAAATCGGAGGCGTCGACCGCCCAGCTTGTTAAGCAGGAGTGCGATCGTTGTGATCGGGAGTCGATTTCTGCGAGGAACATGGCGGACAAAAAGAAAGCGGAGATAGATCGCCTGGCGCATCAAGCACAGGAGGCTTTTTCGCAATTGTCTAAACGACTTGCGGGGAGTCACGCGAAGGACGTCGGCGCTGCGCTTCCGAACATGGTAAGACCGATTGCGTCGAATGAAGACGCTGCCGAGCTTGCCTCTTCGTTATCAGGGCTTATCAAGAAAATCGATTGCTATATCGAGATGATTGAAAAAGATACGTCTGTGGACGAGTTGAGTCAGCGATCTTCAAATGCACTGGATGCTCGACGGGCGGCTCTTGACCGGAAGCGTCTTCTGATGGAAGAAGAGAAGGCGATGCTGGATCCTCTTCCCGTTAAAGCCGAGGAGTCGAAAGGCGGCTGCCTTTCTCAGGCGGCGATTCTATGCGCGTGCTGTATTGGGGTAATTTCGCTTATTGCGAATGCGCTATTTGGGTTGTTGTGACAACGGAAAGGAACAGAAATGAGTCAGAACATCGGCCAGCTCGTTGCAGAGCTGAACGCGTTGGTGTCGAAGATGGAGACGCAGCGAGGTGTGTGCGTCACGGTGGCGGACGATCTCGATTCACTGCACGACATGCTTAACGCGGCAATGGAAGGAACAAATTCGACCGCTCAAAATGAGGCGGTTGGGCAGCTTGGAGCGGCAGCGGCAAAGCTGCTCGAGGCGGGTGGCCTTATCAGTACGGCATGCGATGTGGTCAGCACGTATGCAAGTACGCTCTAGGCGTTTATGGGTGGCGCGGGGGCTCGTCTCCGCGCTTGCCGTTTTCTTGTTCGGCTTGGGAATTGTTCTGGTCGGTCGTATTGGCGTGAGAAAGGTCGTGAAATCCAGCGGAAGCAATTGTGTTCTGGCGGCTTGTGCAGATGGTGTTGGAGATGTGCTTGATATCTGCAACGCGAGAGTTGCTGACGCGGTTTCAGGGGTTGTAGGGCAAGACGAATCCCGCTCTTCGTCCATCGATGGGAGCTCGGAATTTCAGCCAAGCATTCAAGAACGGTACTACGCCGACTTGGCGCATGGGCCTAAGGGTCCTGAGTTTCAGAAGTACATCGTTTTGCACGATACGGAGGGCGATTCTTCCCCTGAAAGTGTCATCGATTGGTGGGAGTCCAACGGCAATAAGGTAGCGGCTCATTTTGTTGTTGGAAAAGATGGGTCGATCGTTCAATGCGTGCCTCTCGATCAAATCGCGCACCATGCCGGTTTTGGCGATGCTGGGAAGAACGAGCAGTATGGAACAATCGATGATTCGAGAGATGACAAGGTCGGAACGTTACCGATAGGGGGAAGCTATCCCGATTACGGCATGAACTCTTATTCCGTTGGGATTGAGATGGTTCATGTTGGAGGATCGGGCGATTACCCCGAAGAGCAGCTTATCGCTGTCGACGGTCTAATTGCGTATATCGATGAGTACTACGGGTTCAAGAGCCAGATTATCGACCACAAGGCGTGGCGGACGGGAAATTCGGATACATCGGCGGAATTCTCATCATATCTGTCGAACTATCAAGAATATCGGCGTCATGTTGATGGCTAAAAGACAGCTTGAAAGGGGAGACAGTGAAGTGTCCCAAATGTAACGCAGAGATAGAAGAGGGGACAGTTTACTGCCCCTTTTGTGCTGCGAAAGTATCTTCTGGCGTGGGTCGGTCGACCACAGAGAATGAGCGGATGCCATTCGATGTCAAGGATAATGCGAAGGGGAAGGCGGCGGCGGAGGATTCTGGCAACGAACTAGGTAAAAGAGTAATTGGGTTAATTGGCGGATTCGATTCAAATAAAATCGTGATAATTGGCCTGGTGGCCGTCATCATTGTTGGCGGCTTTTATGTTTGGAATCGATTCGGGAGTGGGCACTCATCACCAGAAATCACTCAAACCTATCAGCATACGATGTATAAATCGGACGTCGATGAGTTTGAGTCGGAAAACTCAGATGAAAAGGACGAGGCCGACGATGAGGACGCAACTGAATTAATAGTGGTATCAAATAACTCCGCCGGGTTTCCAGAGATGGTGGTGAATGTCAAGGTGACCGGCTCTTCGACAGAGGCGTTGTCGAAGCCGGAGAATTGGTCCCTGAAAGAAGCGGGTACGAACGGTGAGCAGGCTTCGACTAACCCCCGGAGTGTTGTAGTTGGTTCGGACGGAGTTTGCAAGCTCGCATATCGGTCGACGCTCGGTAGCGATTCGGGTGATAGCCGTACGGTTGTCGTGTCATATATTGATGATCAATCACATAAGGTTATGGATAGCTTTTCCTATTACTGTGATGCGAAGAGTTCGACGGTAGACGGTTACTTACTTTCTGAAAGCGACTCACGGCGTTATACCGAGGCGGAGATTGAAGAAATGGGTATGAGCACATGGGAGCTTTGCTTGGCAAGAAATGAAATATATGCACGCCATGGTCGCAAGTTCAAGAATGAGAAGATTCAAGAGTATTTCGACAATAAGGATTGGTATGAAGGCATATACTCGCCTGAGGAATTTGATGCGATGACATCACCGCTTAATGATATCGAGAGGGCAAATGCCGAAACGATCCAGTCTTACGAACGTGCTATCGGATCTGAGTTTTTAAATCCATAACAAAACTTGTGGCAAAGACTAGGTAAATGAAGAAAACGGGTGCGAGTCTGTGCGACTCGCACCCGTTCACTGGGGGCTGTTTGTGACTACCATACTATCCGTGGTCGTCCGCGCCGCATCCGGCAGTCAGGCGAGCGGTGCAAAACCGCTCATGGACGGCAGCACATGACCGGCGTATTACAGGTGCTTCTCAAGCAGTGCCTGCAGCCTGGCCTTG
>UQPP01000027.1 GCA_900543025.1 uncultured Collinsella sp. | reverse complement strand
CTCCCCGCTCACGGCTCCGCAGGGTCGCGTTGAGGGAAGGTAATCCCGCCCTCCCGGCCCGCTTTGGGTCGTCGCGTGCTCGCTACAGAAAAGCTGATATTAAAGATTGTGTGCCGCCCCTTTTTGGGGCGGCACGTTTTGTATGGGGGTGGACAGTTAGTTCAGATTCGTATTTTTCCGATCGCTCTGCGGTTGGCTTTTTGGCAGTTAGAGGCCTGTCGAGCCTCTTTGGGCTGCCTGAAGGGCCTGGTTTTAGGTCTTACTTGCCTGTGTGTGGACTCAATCGCGCCAAACGTAGCATCTTAGAGCATATGGAGGGGGTTTGAATTATACGTATTTGAACTAACTGTCCAGGGTGCTTCGCCCAAGGCCGTGCCGTCTTACTTTTCCGCGCCTCATTCGGGACGCCGCGCCTTGTTTGAGGTCCCGGTCTTCACAATTTCCGTCAAGCTTTTGGTTAGGTTTTGGTCGGTTGGCGTAAGGGCGGAAGGGCAAAAGATCATTCGATAAAAAAGCTCAGAGAAAGTGCTGGTAGGGGAGTTGTTGAGGTTTTCGACAGCTTTCTGACTATAGAATCTTTGCGGCTATTGCCGCGGATTTCGTTGCCGCGGCCGCGATGGTGCGGGATGCTGGGCGTAAGCGTCGAATGCTCAGATTGAGGAGGCCAACATGGATCTGTTTCTTGAGACCCCGCGGCAACAAGCCGAGCGCATGTTGCGCCAGCAGCAACGGCTTATGGAGATGCAAATGCAAGGGGCGGCCGTCCAGCCTCCTGTGCAAAACGCCGCGCCCGCGGTATCGTCTGCGGATGAGGTGGACCCAGGAGCCTATTCCGTACAGCAAGATTCATATGCGCAGGAGCTTGCGTTCGACAAGCGTCGTGCGCGTCGCCGTCGCTGGGCCCAGCGCCTGCGTACGCTGGCGATGATCGTGCTGATTCCGTTGGGGCTCGCGGCAATCTTCTTGGCCTCATATGCCCTCACGTGCATTCTCAACGGCGCCTCGCCCAGCGAGGTGCTTGAGCACTTGGCAGTTCTCGGCCAGCGTCTAGGCGATGTCGTAACAACCATCCGCGCCGGCTGGGAGAGTTAGCGTTTTGATGCCTGTGGCCCAAAATCCATTTGCCCGATTGCCGTGGAGCGCCCGATGCGTGTGGCGGGGTAAGATTGATCGCGGTTTTGATTGATAGTCGATGAGGTTTGTTGGGCGGAGTCTATGTCTGCTATTGATATCGTGCTTGTTGTGATCGCCTTGGTGGCGGTGGGGGTTGCTGTGGCTTGTGCCCTGCAGCTTAAGGGCCTTCGTGCCGAGCTGCAGGAGCGCGGCGATAGCGGGGCAGAGATGCTGGCTGCGCTCGAGCAGGCCAACAACGCGCTCGACACCCTGAACGTCGCGTTGGCAGAAACCCGCCGTACGGCAAATGCCATCGCGCAGCAGCAGACAACCGATGCCGCCGTGGAGCAGCAGCGCTACCTGACCATCGCGCGTGAGTTCTCGCAGGCTGGCGACCGTATGGATGACCTGCGCCGCGAGACGGCCCAACAGCTCGGCGCCAACCGCGAGGGCATCGAGCACCGCCTGGACAAGGTGCGCGAGACGGTCGATGCCCAGCTGGGCGCCATCCGCAAGGACAACAACGTGCAGCTCGATCAGATGCGCGCGACGGTGGACGAGAAACTCTCCCGTACGCTCAACGATCGCCTGTCTGCATCGTTTAAGCAGGTGAGCGACCAGCTCGAGGCCGTGTACAAGGGCCTGGGCGATATGCAGTCTATCGCCACCGGCGTGGGCGACCTTAAGCGCGTGCTGGGCAACGTAAAAGCGCGTGGCATTTTGGGCGAGGTGCAGTTGGGTGCAATCCTGGCGGACATCCTTACGCCCGACCAGTATCTGGAAAACGTCGTCACCAAGCCTGGCGCCTCGGAGCGCGTTGAGTTTGCCGTCAAGCTGCCGGTAGACGAGGGCGATCCCGTGCTGCTGCCGATTGATTCCAAATTCCCGGGCGATGCGTACGAGCACTTGCTCGACGCGCAAGAGTCGGGTGATACCGAGGCGGTGGCCACCGCGCGCAAGACGCTCGACGCCATGGTGAAGCGCGAGTCGAAGGACATCTGCGAAAAGTACCTGAGCGTGCCCGCGACCACCAACTTTGGCATTCTGTTCGTTCCGTTTGAGGGTCTGTACGCCGAGGTCGTCAGCCGCCCCGGGCTTATCGAGACCCTGGGCCGCGACTATCACGTCAACGTTGCCGGCCCCAGCACCATGGCGGCCATCCTCAACAGCCTGCAGATGAGCTACCAGACGTTTAAGTTGCAAAAACGCACCGACGACGTGCTACGTGTGCTCTCTGCCGTCAAGGCCGAGCTGCCACGCTATCAGGCGGCCCTGCGCCGCGCCCAGCAGCAGATTGAGACTGCGGGAAAGACGGTCGAGGGCATCATCACCACGCGCACCAACGTTATGGAGCGCAAGCTCAAGGATATCGATGCGCTGGAAGATGCCGGGGAGGCCGACGCGATCTTGGGGCTCACGTCCGCGAGCCTGCTCGCAGACCAAAAAGACGAGGACTAGCTGCATCTGACGGCGGGGCGCTTGCGCAAGCACGGCGCGGGCGCTTTTCGCATCGTGCTTGCCTGGAGTGCGCTTTAGTGTGCAACAATGGCGTTTCGCCCTATCAGACGTGAAAGGAAGCCCATGTCTCAGAGAAACACCAGTCCGCTCAAACGCTCCACCGTGCGCCGCACGCTGCAGCGTTTTTGGGACGTCACGCGCACGCAGCCGCTGATCGTCTTTCTCTCGGTGTTCTCGTCGGCGGGCTACATCTTTTTGCTCACGTTTGCCAACACCTACGTGATGGCCCTTATCGTCGACCGCGTCCAGGCCGGCCCCGTGGCGGGCGACCAGGTGTTTGAGGTCTTTGGCCCTTACATTCTGGCGCTGGTGCTCGTTAACCTAGTGGGCCAAATCCTCTCCAAGCTGCAGGACTACACCGTCTACAAGCTCGAGATTGCGGGCAACTATCACCTGGCGCGCCTGTGCTTTGACACGCTCTCCAATCAATCCATGACATTTCACACCAGCCGTTTTGGCGGATCGCTTGTGAGCCAGACGAGCCGTTTTATGAGCGGCTATACGGGGCTGGTGGACGTGACGGTGTATTCGCTCATTCCCACTATCACCTCGGTTGTCTGCACGGTGGCGGCGCTCGCTCCGGTGGTGCCGACGTTTACCGTGATCCTGGTGGGCATCATGGTCGTCTACATCGCGTTTGTCTGGCTTATGTATAAGCGCATCATGCCGCTTTCGGCCGCGACGTCCGCCGCGCAGAACAAGCTGTCGGGTGTGCTGTCCGACGCGGTCACGAACATCCTGGCCGTCAAGACCTGTGGGCGCGAGGACTTTGAGCGCGACCTGTTCGATGCCGCCGACCGCGCCGCGCGCGACGCCGAGACGGTTTCGATGCACGCCATGATGCAGCGCAACTTTACGACCTCGGGCCTTATCGTCATCACCATGGCCGTGGTGAGTGTGTTCGTCGCGGGTGGCAACGCGTGGTTTGGCATTTCGGCCGGCGCGCTCGTCATGATCTTTACCTATACGTACAACCTCACCATGCGTCTGAACTACGTAAGCTCCATGATGCAGCGCATCAACCGCGCGCTGGGCGATGCGGCCGAGATGACGCGCGTGCTGGACGAGCCGCGTCTGGTGGCAGACGACGAGAACGCTCCCGAGCTTAAAGTGACCGAAGGTGCGATTGATTTTGAGCACCTGAGCTTTGCATACCGTGACGCCGCGGCGGGCGAGAACGTGTTCGACGACCTGACGCTTCACGTGGCGGCGGGCCAGCGCGTGGGCCTGGTGGGTAAATCGGGCTCGGGCAAGACGACGCTCACCAAGCTGCTGTTGCGCTTGGACGATGTGCAGGGCGGCCGCGTGCTCGTGGACGGCCAAGACGTCTCGCGCTGCACGCAGCAGAGCCTGCGCCGCCAGGTTGCCTACGTGCCGCAGGAGGCGCTGCTGTTCCATCGCTCCATTCGCGAGAATATCGCCTACGGCCGCCCCGACGCAACCGACGAGCAGATCCGCGAGGCCGCGCGCCTGGCAAATGCCCTGGAGTTTATCGACCGCCTGCCCAACGGCTTTGACACCATGGTGGGCGAGCGCGGCGTCAAGCTTTCGGGCGGCCAACGTCAGCGCGTGGCCATCGCCCGCGCTATCCTGACCGACGCGCCGATCCTGGTGCTCGACGAGGCGACGTCTGCCCTCGACAGCGAGTCCGAGGCGCTGGTGCAGGAGGCGCTCGAGAACCTGATGCGCGGTCGCACCTCCATTGTGGTGGCGCATCGCCTGTCCACCGTGGCGGCGCTCGATCGCATCGTGGTGCTGGCGGACGGCGAGATTGTCGAGGACGGTACGCATGCGCAGCTTGTCGAGGCAGGCGGCGAGTATGCGAGCCTGTGGGGCCGCCAGACCGGCGCATTTTTGGAGGCGTAAAGACCCCATACGTGGGACAATCGTGCCCATAGGTTTGTTATGCCGCTGAGCCGAGGAGTCGTTATGCCACGCGAGACCAATGCCGCCAAACGCGAGCGCGCCGTTGAGGTGTGCGAGCGCCTCAACCGTCGCTATGGCCCGGTCGAGTGTTTTTTGGATCACGAGAATCCCTTTAGGCTGCTCATCGCGGTGCTGCTCTCGGCGCAGACGACCGACGCGCAGGTCAACAAGGTGACGCCGAAGCTGTTTGCCCAGTGGCCCACGCCCGAGGCCATGGCGGGGGCGAGCGTGGCCGATGTGGCCGATACCATTAAGTCGCTCGGCTTTTATAAGAGCAAGGCCAAGCACGCCGTGGAGGCCGCGCAGATGATCGTTGCCGATTACGGTGGCGAGGTGCCGGCCGACATGAAGGAGCTCGTCAAGCTGCCGGGCGTTGGCCGCAAGACGGCGAACATCGTGCTCAACGTGGGGTTTGGCATTGTCGAGGGCATCGCGGTCGATACGCACGTCAACCGCATCGCGCACCGCCTGATGCTGAGCCCCAAGACGCATGCCAAGGAGCCGCTCAAGACCGAGCAAGATCTGCTCAAGATTTTGCCGCACGAGTATTGGGAGTCGGTCAACCACCAGTGGATCACATTTGGCCGCGAGATCTGCGATGCCCGTAAACCTAAGTGCGACGAGTGCCCGCTGGCGGATTTGTGTCCCAGCGTGCGCGTGGCGGGGTAGGGCGGAACGCATTTTCGTCTGGCGTTTTTTGCGGGGCTGGGTTTGCCCTTGAGCCGGAGTCCTCTCCATGCGTTACCATGACAGACAATGTATTTGACGTACGACCCGCCGAGCTTGCCCCGGCGGGCTTTTGGCGTTGCAATGCCGGAGGAACAGCATGCTCATTCACCGTATAGCCGCGCAGCTCTACACTGCCGAGGCCTTGCAGACCGTCGAGGCCGGACTCGATGCCGGCGAGGACGTGACGCTGGCCGTGTCGCAGTCGGGCCGTACGCTTATGGCGGCCGCCCAGTTTGCGCGCCGTCCGCGACCGACGGTCTACATTGTGAGCGGCGAGGACGCGGCCGATCGCGCCGCGCGCAGCCTTGCCGCCTACGTGGGCCTAGCACATGTGTGCCGTTTCCCCGAGCGCAAGGACTATCCGTGGCGCGAGCAGGCGCCCGACGACGCCGTGGTGGCGCAGCGCTGCGAGGCCCTGGGACGCATCGTGCGCGGCGACAACTGCATTATGGTCGCCTCGGCCCGTGCGCTGCTGCGCTGCGTGCCGCCGGTCGAGAGTCGCTATTGGGAGTCCACCACTTTTGCGGTGGGCGAGGAGATTCCTTTTGACGAGGTGCCGCAGCGCCTGGTGGGCATGGGCTACACCAATGCCGGCGCCGCCGACGCGCCCGGCCTGTTCCGCGTGCACGGCGACACCGTCGAGGTATTCCCCGCGCAGGAGAAGGCGCCCGTGCGCATCGAGTTCTTTGGCGACGAGATTGACCGCATCCGCCGCATGGTGAGCTCCACGGGGCAGACCATCGGCAACGAGGACAGTATCGAGATCTTCCCCTGTCGCGAGCTGGCGCTTACCGACGATGCCGTTCACAACATGCATGTGGCGCTCTACCGCGCAAGCCAGGACGACAGTAAGCTGGCGGCACTGCTCGAGATGGTGGATGCACGCATCGTCACGCCCGAGCTCGACCGCTTTTTGCCGGTGATGTACGGCCGGACCGTAAGCCCGCTGGCACACGTGGGTGGCAAGGCGCTCGTGGTTTTGTCCGAGCCGCGCTCGCTGTTTGACGACTGCCTGCGCGCCTACGAGGATATCGAGGCCCGTGCCGGCGAGGCAGGGATTGACCGCCTGGACGGTCTGTACGTGCGCGCTCAACAGCTCGATTTTGGTGCCCAGCAGCGCCTGAACTACGTAAGCCTCATTCGTGCCGGCGGTGCGGTGACGGCCGAGCTCAAGATTGAGCAGCCTGCCATCGCAGGCTCGGACAACCGTTTTATGACGCGCATCCAGGAGGTCGTGGGCAAACGCTATGCCTGCGTGTTTGCCATCCCCGACCGCGGTGCGCGCGAGTCGATGGAGCTCACCTTTGGTGACGAGGGCATTACCTTTGAGGAATCGCTGACCGCGGCGCCCGAAAATGCCGGCACTATCGGCGACCGCGTGCGCGTGGCGACGGCGGATTCCGCCGACCGTGCCGCACGCCAGGAGGCCCATGCCTCCATTCGCGAGCGTAAGGCCGACGCACTCAACGCCCGCTCGCTCGAGGCGGGCGCGGCCCAGGCTGCCGCCGGCGCCGCCGTGCCCACCATCTCGCGCGGACGCGTGACCTTTGTCGATGCCGCCCTGCCGCAGGGCGTGGTGGTGCCCGATGCCAACCTGGCCGTGTTCTCGATCGCCGACCTCAACGCCCGCATGGATGCCAACCGCGCGCGCAGCCGCCGCAAGGTTGACATTACGCAGATCACCTTCCCGTTTAAGCCGGGCGACTACGTGGTGCACGCTACCCACGGTATCGCGCTCTTTAGCGAGATCGCGCGCCAGGAAGTGGGCGGCAAGGAGCGCGACTACTTTTTGCTGGAATACGCCGATGGCGACAAGCTCTACGTGCCGCTCGAGCAGGTCGACCGCATCACGCGCTACGTTGGTCCCGACGGCGATAAACCGCGCTTGACCAGGCTCAACACCGCCGACTGGACGCGTGCCACCAACAAGGCGCGCAAAAACGCCAAAAAGCTGGCGTTTGACCTGGTCGATTTGTATACGCGCCGCTCGTCGATTACCGGTATCGCCTGCCCGCCCGACACGCCCGAGCAGATCGAGATGGAGGAGAGCTTCCCTTACGACGAGACGCGCGACCAGCTGGAAGCCATCGCCGATATTAAGGCCGACATGGAGGCGCCCAAGCCGATGGACCGCCTGCTGTGCGGCGACGTGGGCTTTGGCAAGACCGAGGTCGCCCTGCGCGCGGCGTTTAAATGCGTGGACTCCGGTCGCCAGGTCATGGTGCTCTGCCCCACGACCATTCTTGCCCAGCAGCACTACGAGACGTTCTTTGAGCGCTTTGCCCCGTTTGGCCTCGAGGTCGAGGTGCTCAGCCGCTTCCGCACGCCGGCGCAGCAAAAGCGCGCGCTCAAGGCGTTTGCCGAGGGCACGATCGACGTGCTCGTCGGCACGCACCGTCTGCTTTCGGCCGATGTGAACCCCAAGAACCTGGGCCTGGTGATCATCGATGAGGAGCAGCGCTTTGGCGTGCAGCACAAGGAGCAGCTCAAGAACCTGCGCGAGCAGATTGACGTGCTCACGCTTTCGGCAACGCCGATTCCGCGAACCATGCAGATGGCCACGAGCGGCGTGCGCGACATGAGCCTGATCACCACGCCGCCGACCGGGCGCCGCCCTGTGATCGTGCACGTGGGGGAGTACGACCCCGATGTGGTGAGCGCGGCGATTCGCCTGGAGGTGGGCCGCGGCGGCCAGGTGTACTACGTGTCCAACCGCGTCAAGACCATCGACGACGCCGTGGCGCGCGTGCACGAGGCCGCGCCCGAGGCGCGCGTGGGTGTGGCACACGGCAAGATGAGCCCGCGCGAGGTCGAAGACGTGATGATCGAGTTCGCGACCAAAAAGATCGACGTGCTCATCGCCACGACCATCGTGGAGAGCGGCATCGACAACGCGACCGCCAACACGCTCATCATCGAGGACTCGCAGCGCCTTGGCCTGGCGCAGCTCTACCAGCTCAAGGGCCGCGTGGGTCGCTCTGCCACGCAGGCCTACGCGTACTTTATGTTCCCGGGCGAGTTGCCACTCACCGAGGAGGCCACGGCGCGCCTGACTGCACTTTCCGAGTTCCAGGACCTGGGCAGCGGCATGCGCATCGCCATGCGCGACCTGGAGATTCGCGGCGCCGGCTCGCTTATGGGCGCCGAGCAGCACGGCAACCTGTCGAGCGTGGGCTTTGACCTGTTTACGCAGATGTTGGGCCAGGCCGTGGCCGAAGCGCGCGGCGATGACGACGCCGGCGTGGAGGCGGCGAGCGTGGGTATTAACCTGCCGGCCGATTACTTCTTGTCCGAGGAGTACCTGCCGGCGGTGGACCAGCGCGTGCTCGTGTACCGCAAGCTCGCAGCGGCCGAGGACCTGGAGAGCATCGATGAGGTGCAGGAAGAGACCGAGGCCGCGCATGGCGAGCTGCCGTTGGCAGGACTCAACCTGTTCAATCGCGCACGAATCCGCATTCGCGGCGAGCGCCTGGGGCTCGAGAGCGTCACGCTCAGCGGCGGTCGCATCACGTTTTTGGGCGTCGACGTGCCCAAGAAGGTGGCCTTTGAGTTTAAGAACCGGTACGGCGCGGTGAACTTCCCCAAGAGCCGCAAGCTGTCGGTGCCCTATAAGGCGGGTGCCGGCGCGGGCAGCGGCCTGGGTCGCGGTCTCGACGCCAACGACGGCACCGGCCCTGTGGCTGCGGCACTCATGCTGTTGCAGCAGTTGGGTGCCAGCGACGACGACTAACGGGTCGACGCTGCAAACGCCCCATTTGGGCACTCTGGTTCCATCGAAAGGAAAGCATGTTCGGATACATCTATAAGAAAGACGTCGCCATTATCGCGGTTGTCCTGTGTCTTTGTCTGGGCGTGGGCAGTTTCTTCGACTATCAGATTTCGAGCGCGCTGTTCAACATCGGCAGCATGTACGGTCGCTTTGTCGAGGCGGCCGGCGAGCTACCGTTCGAGCTGACGGCGAGCATCGCGGGCGTTATGCTCGTGCGCTCGGCACGCCCCGATTCCAGGGGGAGCAAATGGCTCGCTGCGCTGGGCGTTTTGATCAACGTGGGTCTGGTCAGCTACGAGATTATCGGATCGCTGCGCGTCGGCGGCAAGCTCATCGCGTTTCAACTGGTGCTGACGTTTGTGCTGGTCATTGCGGTTAACGTTATTGCCTATCGCCTTACGCGCGACACCGCGCCCGACGAGCTCACGCGCTGGGCGTTGATGGTACTTGCCGTGTGGGTCGCTCAGGCCATTATCCTCAACGTGATCGTCAAGCCGCTGTGGTCGCGCCCGCGCATGCGCGTGATCGAGGTCACGCCGGGGCTCAATTATCAGCCGTGGTGGGTAATCGGCAATCCCGACAAGTGGACCTATATCGCCGCCGGCGTGATCAAGGACGGGTTCAAGTCGTTCGCGAGCGGGCACACCGCGCATGCGGCGATCGGCCTTATGCTCGCCGGGCTTCCCGCGGCAGCCTTTAAGGAAAAACCTTCGCGTCGCCGCGTGATCTTTTGGGCGGCGGCTGTGGTCGCGGCGCTCGTCGCCTTTGGCCGTATCGTGATCGGAGCTCACTTTTTGAGCGACGTGAGCTGCGGCTTTGCCCTGGTGTTGGCGCTTGAGTGCCTTGCCGCGCGCGTTGCCTATCCCAACGGCGTACAATAGCCCCGTTTGAATCATCGGGCCCGTGCCCGGCTAGAGAGGATTGCCATGCTCGCGTTTAACAACGACTATTCCCACGGCGCACATCCGGCAGTGCTGCAGGCGCTCGTCGACACCAACATGGAGCCGCAGCCCGGCTACGGTACCGATGCGCACACCGAGCGTGCCAAGCAGCTTATCCGCGAGGCCTGTCAGGCCCCCGATGCCGACGTGTTTTTTCTGGTGGGCGGCACGCAGGCCAACGCGACGGTGATCGACATGCTGCTTGCGCCCTACGAGGGCGTCGTTGCTGCCGAGACTGGCCACGTCGCCTGTCACGAGGCGGGCGCCATCGAGTTTGGCGGTCACAAGGTGCTCACCATCCCCGGCTATGAGGGTAAGATGCGCGCCGAGGACCTCGAGAACTATATCCAGGTGTTCTACGAAAACGAGAGCTACGAGCACACGGTGTTCCCGGGCGCTGTGTACGTGAGCCTATCGACCGAGTACGGCACGCTGTACTCCAAGGCCGAGCTCGCGGCGATTCACGCGGTGTGCCAGAAGCGCGAGATTCCGCTGTTTGTGGATGGCGCCCGCCTGGCCTATGCGCTGGCGGCCGATGAGTGCGACATTACCCTGCCCGAGCTGGCGCAGCTGTGTGACGTGTTCTACATCGGCGGCACCAAGTGCGGCGCGCTTTGCGGCGAGGCCGTGGTGTTTTGCGGCATGCGCGCTCCGGCGCATCCCATTCCGCGCATTAAGCAGCACGGTGCGTTGCTGGCCAAGGGTCGCCTGACGGGCGTGCAGTTCGAGGCGCTCTTTACCGATGGCCTGTATTTTGAGATTGGTCACCAGGCGATTGAGACCGCTCAGGCGCTTCGTCGCGTGCTGCACGAGCGCGGCTACCAGTTCTTCTTGGAGACGCCGACCAACCAGCAGTTCGTGATTCTGCCCAACGAGGACATGGCCCGCATTCGCGAGCATGCCTCGATCGAGTACTGGGAAAAGTACGACGATACTCACACGGTGGTGCGCTTTTGCACCAGCTGGGCCACGACGCAGGAGGATATCGACGCGTTGGCGGCTGTCCTGTAGCCTGATGTAATGACAAGGGGCCGCCCTGCGCCTGAGCTTGGCGCAGGGCGGCCTTTGCTTTTGGGGAGAAGGGTTGTATGACCGAGATGTCCGAGCCGACGATTCGCCTGGCGACGCCCGATGATGCGCCGGCGTTGCTTGCCATCTATGAGCCGTATGTGCGCCAGACGGCGATTACCTGCGAATACGAGGTGCCGAGCGTTGAGGAGTTCGCTGGGCGCATCGAGCGTACGCTCAAGCGCTATCCATATTTGGTGATGGAGTTGGACGGGCGTCCGGTAGGCTATGCCTACGTGAGTTCGCTTAACAGCCGCGAGGCGTACGACTGGTCGGTCGAGACATCGATCTACCTGGCGCGCGATGTGCGCCACGGCGGGCTGGGCCGCAAGCTGCACGACGCGCTCAAGCAATGTCTGATCGCGATGGGCATCACCAACATGTGCGCGCTCATTGCCGTGCCGCACGACAAGGACGACGAGTATCTAACGCACAACAGTCAGGATTTCCATGCCCATATGGGATATCGCCTGGTGGGCGCCTTTGACCGCTGCGCCCAAAAGTTCGGCCGCTGGTACGACATGTGCTGGATGGAGTTGGTCCTGGCCGAGCGCGTCCCTAACCAACCCAAACCAACCTGGTTCCCCGACCTCCTCGCCTAAAACCACCACAATGGGGACAGGCACCTTTGTGGTGGTTTCTCTCAAAACTCGGTCGTTTTTGGCGCGTTAACCTAAAAAACCACCACAAAGGTGCCTGTCCCCTTTGTGGTGGTTTTGGTGTTGGTTAGCCGATGGGCTCGGTGTATTTGGCACGGTCGGTGCGTTGGATGCGCTTGGAGACATGGAGCGGGCGGCCGTCGGTGTCGTAGACGTAGTCGGTGATTAGGATCAGCGCCTGCCCGCGCTCAACGTTGAGCAAAAACGCCTCGTTTTGCGAGGCATAGCACACCTCAAAGGTCTTATGTCCCTGTGCTGGCGCTCGATGGAATTCTTGGCGCAGCGTCGCGTAGAGCGAACCGTTGATATCGCGATCGATGAGCGTCTCGAAGCTTGGCGGCAGGTAGGTGGTCTCCAGGCACAGCGGTACGTCGTCCAGGTAGCGCAGGCGGACAAGTTTGACGAGCTTGCTGCCCACGGCGGCGTCAAAGAACTTAGCCATGCTGCCGGCCGCCTTGGCAAAGCCCGAGTCCACGGTGCGCGTGGTGGGCTTCATGCCCTGGCCTTCGACCTGCTTGGTATAGCTCGAAAACACCAGGTTGTTCTCGTGGAGCGCCGGCGTGTCGGCCACAAAGGCGCCACGCCCGCGCTCGGTGCGCACCAGACCCTCGTCAACGAGCACCTTAAGGGCGTGGCGTACGGTGCTGCGCGACAGCTCCGATTCGTCCATGAGTTCCATCTCGGACGGCAGCTTGTCTCCGCGCGCGTAGGTGCCGGAGGCGATGCGGTCGCGCAGCATGCCCGCCAAGCGCTCGTATTGGGTCAGTCTCTTTTTAGATGAAGCGTTCATGCGATCAACCTGTATCTAACCTGTATGCGTATCTAATCAAGCATGTATTCAATACAACAACAAAACCGCTGGTAGCAAGTTATCGAAAACCGTATCAGCGAATTTTCTAAGACAAATATAGCATACAACTAGTCGACATAACCAAAACATGTATGTAACTTGTATGCCATCGAGAGCATCAAACGAGAAGAAAGGCTGATGCACGATGACTACTCAGGAACAGGTTAAGGACGTCGTCTCCCAGGTTTTGGCTGACAAAGCTGACAAGGGTGGCATCAAGCGCGTCGTGTGGATTGGCGCCGGCGGATCCAACGGCGGTAACTATCCTGCCCAGTACTTTATGGAGCACGAGGCCACGCAGGTCGTGAGCTCCAGCTACACCAGCAACGAGTTCGTGCACGCCACCCCGGCCTACGTCAACGAGAACACTCTGGCCGTCGTCGTGTCCATGCGCGGCACCAAGGAGACCATCGTCGCCGCCCAGGTCGCCAAGGACCACGGCGCCAGCACCATCGCCATCTATGTTGACGAGTCCGGTCTCACCGAGGTCTGCGACTACAAGATCCAGTACGACAGCCTGGCCGTCGACGAGTCCTGCATGGGCCGTACCAACTCCGCCGTCGTGACCATGATCGCCATGGAGCTCACGCAGCAGACCGAGGGCTATGCCGAGTACGAGACCGCCATGGCCGCCTTCGACCTGATCGATCCCATCTATCGCAAGGCCGTCGAGTACACCCGTCCGCTCGCTGCCAAGTGGGCCGAGCAGAACGCCGACAAGCCCTGCATCAACGTCATGGCTCAGGGCCCGCTTTTTGGTGCCGCCTACGTCTTTAGCATCTGCAACGTGCAGGAGATGCTGCAGATCGACTCCTGCACCATCAACACCTGCGACTTCTTCCACGGCCCCTTCGAGATCCTGGACAAGCGCACCTCGCTGTTCCAGCTCATCAGCGTCGGCCGCAGCCGCTGCAACGACGAGCGCGGCATCCGCTTCGTCAACCAGTACGGTGGCGAGCGCGTCTATCAGCTCGACGCCAAGGAGCTCGGCCTCAACGACATCAAGGACAGCGTGAGCGAGTACTTCAACCACCTGATCTTTGCCCCGATCCTCAACAACGTGTACATGCGTGCACTCTCTGCAGTCACCCACAAGGACTACATGACGCGCCGCTACATGTGGAAGCTTGAGTATTAGTTACGCGGTTTTACCAAACCGCGTAACGGCTCGACGCTGCGCGGTCCGCATTTGGGCAATCTGACGTTCAACTTCAAGGGCGCGACCAGAAGGTCAGCGCCCTTTCGTTTCACGTCACCTTGCCTCAAATGCGGCCCGCTCGCTGACTTATGCTCAACCAGCGGCGCCTTAGACGTTGGGAACGTTCCTTTTCTGCCGGCAGTTGGGGACAGTCCTAGTCGTTGGGGACGTTCTTAAATGACTAGTCATCCAAGAACGTCCCCAACGACTACTCATTTAAGTACGTCCCCAATGAGTACCCAATGAGTGTGTGGGCGAGCAGATTTTCCCGCTCGCCGATTTGTGTCTTGAAAAATGTATATAACGACTATAACGTAGTGTGAAACATATTGGAAACAATACCGAGGAGGCTGCGTTGAAGAAAAGCAATCTGGGCTATGTGCTGGTGCTGATCGCCGCGCTTATGTGGGGCAGCATCGGAATCTTTGTAAACGGCATCTCGGCCATGGGCGTTTCGTCCCAGAGCATGGCGGCCTTTCGCCTGTTGGTCGGAGCGCTTATCTTGGCGCCGGTCCTGATGTTTATGGGCTGCCGTCCGGGTGAGGGGTCTACCGTGGCTCAGGGTCCCCTGACGCTATTCAAGGCAAGCCCCAAAGAGCTCGTCCCCTGCGCGCTTGTCGGTATCGTCGGTTTAGCCGCCGCCAACACCTGCTATTACGAGTGCATGCGCGAGGTGGGTATGTCTACGGCCTCGGTGCTGCTCTACACCTCGCCGGTGTTTGGCGTCATGCTCGGCCGCGTGCTTTATCGCGAGGACGTGACCCCCAACAAGCTCGTTGCCATTGTCTTCAACATCGTTGGCTGCGTGCTTGCAGTGACCAATGGCGACCTTTCCGGTTTTCATTTTTCGGTTTGGGGCGTCACGTCGGGCGTGATTGCGGGCCTTTGCGGTGCGTCGCTCGCGGTGTTTAGCCGGATAGCAACTAAGACGGTCCACCCGCTGGCTGTCACGTTTTGGGGCTTTGTTTTTGGCGGTGCGGTTATGGCAGCTATCGCGGCTCCGTGGCCGGATGTCGCCGCGGCAATGTCGCCACAGCTGCTGCTGCTGTTCCTTGGCTTTGGACTCATCCCCACAGCCGTGGCTTACATCTTATATATGCAGGGTCTGTCCATGGGGCTCGAGACATCGAAAGTTCCCGTCGTAATGTCTTTCGAGACGGTCGTCACCGTACTGGTGGGCATTGGTGTCTATGCCGAGCCCGCCGGCGCGATCAAGGTTCTGGGCATTGTGCTGGTGCTCGCGTCCATCCTGATCATGAATACCGACTTCTCCAAGCTGCGCAACAGCGTGTTTGTCGGTCATGTCGTTGAGAGCATGACCTTTAAGCCCAACGCGTGGTGGACGGAGAAATCGCAGGACATGGATCTGTTTAAGGAACGCACTGGCATCGCGCTGGAGCCCACCGTGCAGGAAAGCCCCTGGTACTTCGTGCGATAGGGGATTGGCGAGGCGTCTGATCGGGCGTCGCCAAGGCAGCGCCGACCTACCCTGCACCAACGTTTCGATCGCGTTAAACCCGTCAACGGTCGATTTTCACCCGCGAACGGTCTTTATACTAATTAGCAATATAAGCAACGTATAAGACGTTATAATGACCATAACGAAAAGGAGGAGGCAAGATGAATCAGATCATTCTCGCATCTCATGGCGGCCTGGCCGCAGGCGCCAAAGACACGCTCGAGATGGTTCTCGGCGACGTGTCGAACGTCCACGTCGTGTCGCTTGCTCGTGACGACAAGGAGCCCATCACCAATAAGGTTGAGGCTATGATCGCCACGTTCAACGCGGACGACACCGTCTATGTGCTGACCGATATGCTCGGCAGCTCGGTCAACAACAACATGGTCGAGCTTTCCAAGAACGGCACGAAGTTCACGGTTGTCAGCGGTTTCAACATCCCGCTGGCGCTCACGCTCGCTATGAGCCCCGTCCCCGTCAAGGGCGCCGAGCTCGCGGCCCTCATCAACGAGGCCCGCACCGGTCTGACCAACCCCAACGCACCGGTCGAGGCCGCCGCGGCTCCCGCCAAGAAGGCTAAGGCGCCCCGTCACAGCTCCGGTCCCGCCAAGATCGTCCTCGCACGTCTTGACTACCGTCTGCTGCACGGCCAGGTCGTTTTTACCTGGACCACCAAGGTTCAGGCCGAGCGCATCATCGTCGTCGACAACGCTGCCGCCAACGATGACATCAAGAAGGGCGCTCTTAAGCTGGCCAAGCCCCAGGGCGTGCGCCTGAACGTCTTCACCGTCGAGCGTGCCCTCGCCAAGATGGACAAGCTCAACACCCTCGGCGAGCGCGTCATGTTCGTCTTTGGTAACACTGCCGAGATGCTGCAGTTCTGCAAGGGCTACAAGCTCGACGCCATCAACCTGGGCGCCACCGCCAACCACGACGGTGCCGACCAGGTCGGCGGCAAGGACAGCTCCGTCTTCCTCGACGCCGCCCAGAAGGCAGACGTCAACCAGCTGCTCGACATGGGCATTAAGCTCTATGTTCAGCAGACCCCTACGTATCAGAGCGTCGACATCGACGCCAAGCTGTAATCAACCAGGCTTTTGCCTGACTGAAAGGAGAAGGGTATGAATACGTTCATCAGTGCGGTGCTCGTCGGCCTCGTCGGCGTGTTCTGCATGTGGGACTCCCGCCTGCTCGGTCGTCTTAACTTCGAGCAGCCCCTCGTTGGCGCTACGCTCGTCGGTCTGCTGCTGGGCGATGTGCCCACCGGCCTTGCCGTCGGTGCCGCCGTCGAGCTCGTGTCCATGGGCTTGGTGCAGGTCGGCGCCGCCGTTCCGCCCGATATGGTCCTGGGCGGCATCGTGGCCGCTGCCTTTGCGTGCCTGACCGATGCTTCCGCCGAGACCGCCATGACGATCGCCATCCCGGTCGCCGTCCTGGGTCAGCTTCTCGGCATCGTGTTCCGTTCCATCATCGCCGTCCTCACCCATGTGGCAGATAACGCGATTGATAACGGAAAGTTCAAGACCGCCTACCGTATGCACATCTGCGCCGGCTCCGGTTTGTACGCCATCATGTACTTCCTGCCGATCTTCCTCGCCGTCTTTGTTGGCACCGACCTGGTTCAGGCCATCGTCAACATGGTTCCCGAGTGGCTGTCCACTGGTCTTAACGTTTCGACCAAGATCATGACCGCCTACGGCTTGGCCCTGCTGCTCACCATGATGATCAAGAAGGGTATGACTCCGTTCCTGTTCATCGGTTTCCTGCTCGCCGCTTACCTCAACCTGTCCGTCATCGCGGTCGCTCTGATCGGTGTGTGCCTGGCTGTCGTCTTCATGGGCTTCAAGTTCAACGGTTCCCATGCAGCCGCCGGTGTCGATTCCGACTACGATCCGCTCGAAGACGACGAAGACTAAGGAGGAACACACTATGGCAACCGCAACCAAGGACGTGTCCCTGAACAAGAAGGTCAGCCAGTTCTTCTGGCGCTCCTGGGCCATCCAGGCCTCTTGGAACTACGAGCGTCAGATGAACATGGGCTTCCTCTACGGTATGGTTCCCACGCTCGATCGCCTCTATCCGGACGAGTCCGACCCCAAGCAGCTTGCTGCTAAGAAAGAGGCTTACCACCGTCACATGGCGTTCTACAACTGCACCCCGCAGACGAGCGCTTTCATCCTGGGCCTCGCCGCCTCCATGGAGGAGGAGTACGCCAAGGATCCCGAGAACTTCAACCCCGATTCGATTAACGCGGTCAAGACCTCCCTTATGGGCCCGCTTTCCGGCATCGGTGACTCCTTCTTCCAGGGCACCATCCGCGTTATCGCCTTTGGCTTGGGCGTTCAGCTGGCTCAGCAGGGCTCCATCATGGGCCCGATCCTGGCCCTTCTCATCTCCATCGTCCCCTCCGTGCTGATTACTTGGTTCGCAGCCAAGATGGGCTATCAGGGCGGCCACGAGTACCTGAGCAAGCTTCAGGGCGGCGACCTCATGGAGAAGCTCATGTATGTCTGCGGCATCGTGGGCCTTATGTCCGTGGGCGGCATGATCGCTACGTTGATCGGCGCCACCACCCCGCTGCAGTTCGCTGAGGGCACCGTTGTTATCCAGGACATCCTGGACGGCATGATGCCCCAGATGATCTCCCTCGGCCTCACCGGCCTTATGTACTGGCTCATCAAGAAGAACGTCAACACCGGTTGGCTTCTCGTGATCGCCATCGTGGGCGGCATCGCCCTCTCCGCGGCCGGCATTCTGGCCTAGTCGCGACCAAGCGCCTAACCGCTTTCCCCCGGGGGCCTGCCTGGCATCCCATACCCCAGGCAGGCTTCCATCCCTATACGTGACAAAGGGCAGTCCCTTTGTCACATCCTCAACGGGCCGGCGACTCGGTCCAAACCACGGTAACCCTGCGAGCGCCCGGCAATGTGGCGCCGCAAAAATCGAAAGGAATGTGTCAGATGTACGAGATCGACCTTAACCTCCCTAAGCAGATCGTCGCTGACGTCCTGTCCAACCACGAGATCCACAGCGTCGCCTTCGTCGGCTGCGGCGCTTCCATGTCCGACCTGTACCCCGCCAAGTACTTCCTGGCCAACAACACGGACAAGCTGAACGTTCAGATCTTCACCGCTAACGAGTTCAACTACGACACGCCCTCCTGGGTCAACGAGCACACCTTCGTGATCACCTGCTCCCTCGGTGGCTCCACGCCCGAGACCGTCGAGGCCAACAAGACCGCCAAGAAGCACAATTGCCCGGTCGTCTCCCTCACCAACAAGGCTGGCTCCGCTCTGACCGTCGACGCTGACTACGTCATCGTTCACGGCTTCCACGCCAACTTCGCTGCCAAGTGCGAGAAGCCTGGCTATGCCATCGCTCTTGCTGTCGAGATTCTTCAGCAGACCGAGGGTTATGACCACTACGAGGACATGATCACCGGCCTCACCAACGTCTTCGAGCTCTGCGAGAACGCCGCTCAGTCCTGCAAGAAACTCGCCAAGAAGTTCGCCGAGGACTTCAAGGACGACAAGATGATCTACTTCATGGCTTCCGGTGCCTCCGAGAAGATGGCTTATTCTCACGCTGCCTTCCTGTTCACCGAGATGCAGTGGATCGACGCCGCCGCCTACAACACCGGCGAGTACTTCCACGGCCCGTTCGAGGTTTCCACCGAGGGTAAGCCCTACGTCTTCTTCATGTCCGATGGCGCCACCCGTCCGATGGACGCCCGCGCCCTCACCTTCCTTGAGCGCATGGGCGCCAAGGTCGCTCTGATCGACTCCAAGGACTACGGCCTGGCCGACGCCGTGCCCGCGAGCGTCGTCACCTACTTCAACCCGCTGCTGCACCTCGCCGTTATGCGCGAGTACGGCAACCAGATCGCCGAGGCCCGTCAGCACCCGCTGACCATGCGTCGCTACATGTGGAAGCTTTCCTACTAATCACAAGTAAGTAGGCCTTACGGGTTGATTGAGAGGGGATGGGGTTTGCGCCCCGTCCCCTTTTTGCTTTGGGGGCGTGTCTGTCGCGTCATAAAACCCCAGATAAAACCTACCAAAATAAACCTGTCCCTTTTTGGCAGGTGGGAGGAGATGCGTATGATCAAGGCAGTGCTGTTTGATATGGACGGCGTGTTGGTCGATACCGAGTGGTTCTACAACCGCCGCCGCGTGGCGTTTATGGAAGAGAAGGGGTTCCACTTTGACGAGATTCCCGATCTTTCGGGGTCTAACGAGCCGGCCATTTGGGAGGCGCTGGTGCCCGACGATGTTGAGCTGCGCGAGCGCCTGCGCGTGGAGTACAAGCAGGTCTACAGCCCGGACCACCCCGTTCCGTATGCCGAGCTGCTCAACGAGCAGACGGAGCCGGTGATGCGCAAGCTGCACGAGCGTGGCGTGAAGTGTGCCATCGCGAGCTCGTCCTATCGCGAGTTGATCGACGAGCTGGTGGAGATTGCCGGTATCGCCGACGTGCTGGACTACACCATTAGCGGTCACGAGTGCAGTGCGTTTAAGCCCGACCCCGAGATCTACCTGCGTGCCATGGAGGCGCTGAGTGTAGAGCCTGCCGAGTGCCTGGTTATCGAGGACTCGCCTTTGGGCATCGAGGCCGGCAAACGCTCCGGCGCCCGCGTCCTGGCGTTGCGTCCGCACGAGGGCGTCAACCTCGATCAATCGCGAGCCGATGTCGTTATCGACAATCTGACCGACATTTTGGCCGCTCTGTAGCGTCGATTCACCGCAAGAAGCACGGGTTCAAACGTTTTTTGCGGTGGACTGGATCAATTTGGTCTCGATTTTGATCTGTTTGGCTTCGATTCGGGCTAAGTGAGTAGACTTTTTGGCGCAGGCCGAGCACAAAACATATCTTCCTTTGTAAAACCGCAGGTCACAGAGGTGGCTATTTTTGGGTGTGCTTGGCAGATCGTAAGAAGTCTACTCACTTGGATTTTGCTCTTTGGTCGTGGGGTTGCTGGTCCCGTTTTGGTCGTCGAGAGAGGGCGAATTAAAGCGCCTCCTCTCGCTCCATGCTACAATCGCGAACATGCCCCACAACTATATCTGCCTTCGAAGGGAGCCTGCGTGGCGAACGCCATCGATCAGCTCACGGACCGAGTGCTCGTACTCGGCCGCCTCACCATCGTCCGCCGCGCCATTACTGCCGTGGCGGTCACGATTTCCGCCGTTCTCCAGACATTCCTGATCCAGGCGTTCATTCAGCCCGCCGACCTGCTTCCGAGCGGCCTCACCGGCGTTGCGGTCCTGCTCGATCGCGTTACCTCGCTGGGCGGCGTTCACATCGACATTTCGCTCGGTATGCTCGCGCTCAACATCCCCGTGGCGCTCCTATGCTGGAGCGGCATTAGCAAGCGCTTCGTCATCTTCTCGATGATGCAGGTCGTGCTCTCATCGCTGTTCCTCAACGTCTTTCACTTCGCGCCGTTTTTGGGCGACAAGATCATGCTCATCATTTTTGGCGGCGTGGTCTCGGGCCTGGGCGCTGCCATCGCGCTTAAGTCCGGCGCATCCACCGGCGGCACCGACTTTATCGCGCTGTGGGTTTCCAACCACACGGGCAAGACCATCTGGGGCGTCATCTTTGGTTTCAACTGCTTTATCCTGGCGATCTTTGGCTTTATGTTTGGCTGGGACAAGGCGGCGTATTCCATTGTGTTCCAGTTTATTTCGACCAAGACCATCGACAGTTTCTATCGTCGCTACGACCGCGTGACGCTGCAGATCACGACGCGCAAGGCGGATGAGGTCATGACCGCCTATGTTGACCATTTTCAGCATGGCATTAGCTGCGCCGAGGTCATTGGCGGATACAGCCGCGAGAAGATGTACCTGCTGCACGCCGTTGTATCGACCTACGAGAGCCAGGACATTATCAAGCTGGTGTGCGACATTGATCCCGGCGCCGTGATCAACGTGTTCCACACGCTCAACTTTGTGGGCGGCTGGTGGGGCGGGCATGTCGACGAGCCCATGCCCACGGCCGTACCCGATCCCGACAAGCCCGCACGCATGGCCAGCAGGCAGGCGCGCCTCAGCGAGCAGGATAGCCTGCAGCAGGACGACGGCAAGTAGGGTTTTGGCATTTTGCTGTCCTGGCGCAATCCTGTCCGCTTGAGCCTCCCGAAAGCCCCGTTGCTTTCGAGAGGCTCTCGTTTGCCCAGATAAAACCTACCAAAATGAAGCTGTCGCTTTTTGGTAGGGAGGGTGTATCGTTTTATCATTATGAGGTAATATGAAACTAGACGTTATATACGTATTAGTTATTTCGATATTTCGATAAGAGTGATTAGATATGCCTGCGCCCAAAAATGCACCGCTTTACCAGCAGATTTACGACGAAATCAAGGATGCGATCGAGAAAGGTGTTTATGCACCCAAGGAGCGTATTCCGTCCGAGCTTGAGCTAGCCGAGCAGTACGACGTGAGCCGCATTACGGTGCGCCGCGCCGTCGAGGAGCTGTGCTCCGATGGCTACCTGGTTAAGCGGCAGGGCCGTGGCACCTTTGTCTCCACGCCGCACATCAACCGTCAGTTTCACGCCTCGACGCTGCAGACGTTTACCGCGCTGTGTGCCGGCAACGGCATGAAGGCCGGTGCGCACGTGATCGATCGCCAGATCGTTCCGGCGCGCCAAAACGAGATGGAGTTCTTTGGCCTGCAGAAGGATGCGCTGCTGCTGCATATCAAACGCGTGCGTACGGCCGACGGCGAGCCCATCTTTGAGGAGAACATCTTTGTGCCGTTTGATGCCTACCGCGAGCTGTTGACGGCCGATCTTGAGGACAAGTCGATTTTTGCCGAGGTCGAGCGTGTTGGCGGAACGCCGATTGTCTCGGTTGGCTACCGCACGGTCGAGGCCGTTCGAGCTAACGCCGAGCAGGCGGCCGAGCTGGGCATTGCTCCGCACGATCCGCTGCTCAATCTGCGTGCCGGCTTTACCGGCCCCAATGGCGAGCCGGTCCTGATGGGTAAGCAGTACTACGTGGGATCGCGCTACGTTATGGTCATGTAAGTTACGCGGTTTTACCAAACCGCGTAACGGCTCGACGCTGCGCCTTTGGTTCCGCCGTTCTAACGAACGGCGGACCGGTCGACGCTGCAAACGCCCCTAAGCGGCAATCTGACGTTCAATCGTCGGTCGCGTACCGAAGTACGCTTCCCTCCTCTTTCACGTCACCTTGCTCGCTTAGGGGCGTTTTCGCTGACCTATGCTCAACCAGCGACGTTTTCACGCTCATCCGGAAAGTGTCCAAAAATCCACGCTCGTCCGCTTTAGACCGTATTGCCCGTGGCCGTCAGCCGTGCGACGCTGGTCCGCATAGCGGCGTATAATCGGCGGCAGATGACTTGAACGTTAGGAAACCATGACCGATAGCATGCAGCAGATGGCGCTCGACACGCTCGGCGCCTATTTTGGCTACACCTCGTTTCGCCCGGGACAGGACCGCATGGTCGATGCGATCCTTTCCGGTCGCGATGCGCTGGGCGTTATGCCCACGGGCGCCGGCAAGTCCATTTGCTACCAGGTGCCCGCGCTTATGCTTTCCGGCATCACCTTTGTGGCGAGCCCGTTGCTGTCGCTTATGGAGGACCAGACTCGCGCGCTGCTCGCGGCGGGTGCGCGCCCCAGCTATCTCAACTCCAGCCTTACGCCGGCTCAGCAAAATACCGTGCTCAAGCGTGCTCGTGAGGGGCGCTACCAGCTTATGTACGTGGCACCCGAGCGTCTGCTCGAGCCGCGCTTTTTAGCCTTTGCGCAGGAAGCCGCGGCGGACGGTGGCATTGGCGTGCCGCTCGTGGCCATTGACGAGGCCCACTGCGTGAGCCAGTGGGGCCAGGATTTTCGTCCCGCTTACCTGCAGATTCGTGAGTTTATCGGTTCGCTGCCGCGGCGCCCCATCGTGGCGGCGTTTACCGCCACGGCGACCGAGCGTGTACGCGCCGATATCCAGCAAATGCTCGGCCTGCAAAACCCGACGACCGTGGTGACGGGCTTCGATCGCAAGAACCTCTACTTCGGTTGCGAAGAGATGGGCGACAAAGCCAAGACCGCGTGGGTGCGGGACTATGTGATCGCGCATTCGAGCGAGAGCGGCATCGTGTATTGCTCGACCCGCAAGACGGTCGACGCGCTGGCAGGCGAGCTTACCGAGGCGCTGGGCCCCAGCGGCATTCGCGTTGGCCGCTACCATGCCGGCATGGGCAACGATGCCCGCCGCCAGAGCCAGCGTGCCTTTATCGACGACGACATTCAGGTGATGGTCGCCACCAACGCCTTTGGCATGGGTATCGACAAGCCCAACGTGCGCTATGTGATTCACAACAACGTGCCCGAGAGCATCGAGGCGTACTACCAAGAGGCGGGCCGCGCTGGCCGCGATGGCGATCCGGCCAGCTGTCACTTGCTGTGGAACGGTAACGATTTTCGCATGCGCCGCTTTTTGATCGACCGCGGCGATGCGGCCGACGAGGCGCTTGACGACGAGCAGCGCGCGTGGGCGCTCCAGAACCGTTATCGCCTGCTCAGCCAGATGGAGGGCTACTGCAATACCACCGGCTGCCTGCGCGAATACATGCTGCGCTACTTTGGTGACGAGGCCGCGGCCGAGCATGCGGCAGCCGCCGGTGCGGGCGCCACCGCCACGGACGAGGCCGAGGGCTGCGGCAACTGCAGCAACTGCCTTACGCAGTTCGAGGTCGAGGACGTCACCGATATGGCCCGCGCCGCTGTGCGCTATGTGGCCACGCGTCCCATGCGCTTTGGTAAGTCGCTCATCGCCGATGTGCTCCACGGCGGCAATACCGAGCGCATTCGCCAGATGCATCTGGACGAGGACCGTGGCTATGGTGAGCTGTCGAGCGAATCGGTCGGACGCATTAAGGACATCATCGGGCAGCTGTGCGGCCGCGGTTATTTGGCAACCTCGCAGGGGCAATACCCGGTCGTGGGGCTGGGCCCGCGTGCCACCGAGGTCGAGGATGAGGCGTTTGCCTTTACCGTTAAGCGTCGCGCGTCCAAGCGCAAGGCCTCGGCCCGCGCCCGCCGTGCGGTGGATCTGCTGCGCGAGGAGGCCGAGCTGGATCAACGCCCGCGCGTGGGTGACGATGCCGAGTTGTTCGAGCGCTTGCGTGCCCTCCGCAAGGAGATCTCTGCGGAGCTGGAGATGGCGCCGTATATGGTTTTTTCCGACAAGGCCCTGCGCGGCCTGTGCCGCCTGCGCCCGCAGACGCGCGACGAGCTGATCCAAGTCAACGGCATTGGCGAGAAAAAAGCCGACGCCTTTGGCGAGCAGTTTATGGCGGCGATTGAAGAGTTTGAGTCCGAGCATGCGCGGGATGGGGCATAACGATGGCAACCGATAGCAAGACCGAACGTTCCGAGCGCGCTGAGGTGTCCGCCGTGCCACTGTACCAGCAGGTCATGGACGACCTAAAGGGCGAGATCGCGCGCGGCGTGTACGTGGCCGGCTCGCGCATTCCTTCCGAGATGGAGCTCGCGAAGTCCTATGGCGTGGGGCGCATCACCGTGCGCCGTGCCATCGAGGAGCTGTCACGCGCGGGGTATCTCAACCGCCAGCAGGGGAGGGGCACCTTTGTGTGCGCTCCCAAGCTCAAGCGCAAGATTCGCCAGAAGGGCGACGTCCAGAGCTTTACTGAGGGTTGTGCTGCCAACGACATGGTGCCGGGTGCGCGCCTGGTGTCGCGCACGGTGGTCGCGGCGACGCACGAGGATGCGGCGTTCTTTGGCGTGGAGCCTGGCTGCGAGCTCATCGTGGTCGAGCGCGTGCGCACGGCCGATGGCATCCCCGTCATGCTCGAGAACAACGCCTTTGTGCTGGCCGATCATCCCTACCTGCAGACGCTGGCCGATGAGGACCTCACCGATAACTCAATCTTTGCGCTCGTTGCCGAGCATTCGGGTCGCGCGCCGCTCAAGTCCGACCCCTGCACCGTGGAGATTGCGCTTGCCGATGCTCAAGCGGCCCCGCTGCTGGAGGTGCCGGTCGGCGAGCCGCTCTTCTATATGGAGGCATACTTTACCGATGAGGACGAGCGGCCCTTGCTGCTCGGCCGCCAAAAGATCGTTGGCTCGCGCTACGTCTTCGACATCTAACGTCCACAGATAGAACAACATAGAACAAATTTGCCGAGATAACTTCACGGGCGTTGTTGCACGTGTTATAAATAGGACAACATAGAACGACAGCAGGTACGAGCTGCCGTCGCTCAAAGCCGCCCCACAAGGAGGAACATCAGAATGAACGCACACGATCTGGTTCAGGAAATCATCGAGCGCAAGGGCAAGATCGAGAACGTCTTTTGGATCGCCTGCGGCGGTTCGATGATCGACCTGATGCCGGCCAACGAGCTGCTCAAGCGCGAGGCCACCACGTTTACCTCGACGGTCTACACGGCACGCGAGTTCTGCCTGATGGCCCCCAAGAGCCTAGGGCCGAAGTCGCTCGTTATTGCCTGCAGCCACAGCGGTAACACGCAGGAGGTCGTCGACGGCTGCGAGATGGCGTTGGCTGCCGGCGCCGAGGTCATTGCCCTCACCGACTGCGAGGGCTCCAAGATCGACAACGGCAAGTGGACCACCTGGGTCTACCCCTGGGGTGAGGGCGTGTCGCAGGCCGAGGTGCCTCAGGGTATCGGCGCTCTGATCGCCGCCGAGCTGCTCGACCAGCAGGAAGGCTACGAGGCACTCGCCGACATGTACGAGGGCCTCAAGCAGATGGATGCGCTGCTGCCCGCCGCCCGCGAGAAGGTCAACGCCGAGCTGGGCGCCCGCTTTGCCGAGCTCTGCCAGCAGCACAAGTTCTTCTATATCCTGGGATCCGGCCCCAACTTTAGCCAGACCTACGCCATGGCCATCTGCTCGCTCATGGAGATGCAGTGGCAGCACTGCTGCTATATCCACTCCGGCGAGTATTTCCACGGCCCGTTTGAGGCCACCGAGCCCGGCGTGTTCTACTTTGTGCAGCTTGGCGCGGGCGAGTGCCGCCCCATGGAGGAGCGCGCTCTTGCGTTCCTCAACACGCACACCGATACGATTATGGTGCTCGACGCGCTTGAGTACGGCGTGGGCGACGTGCCCGCCAGCGTGCGTTCGTACCTAGAGCCGATCTTCTTCTACAACATGAGCTGCGAGCTGCGCGCCGCCCGCGGCAAGGTCTTCGACCACAGCCCCGAGGTTCGTCGCTACATGGGCATCGAGCAGTACTAATATACCGGGAATAACCTCTCACGACGGGGTCTGCGCTGCGCGCGGGCCCCGTTTTGCGTTGTGGCAGCCGGATTCGTGTCTGCGCGAAAACGAAGGTGAATACTTTTCCGCGAAGTGAACGACCTATTTTGGACCCCCGAAGCATCCACACTTTTTGACGCCAAAACTGCAGGGAAAACTCGACGAAACCGCAGGAAACGGCGTCTGAAAAGTGTCGATGCTTCGGGGGCTCATTTTTACTCGTTCACTTCGCGGAAAAGTATTCACCTTCGATTCGCAAGGGCACTGCGTGAGTCAAAAAAGCGGGCCGCGCCGGGGATTTCCGGCGCGGCCCGCTTAGTATCGTGCTTCGATTCGCAAGGTTGCGGCAGCCAGCGGCCTACTTTGCGTCGTAGGCCTCGGCGTCCCACCAGTCGAGCTGGGCGATGTTGTCACGGATGTGCTGGCAGCTCTTGTGGAAGCCCTCGAGCTCGTACTCGGACAGGTCGAGCGTGTAGACCTCCTCGACGCCCTCGGCGCCGATCACGCACGGCAGGGATGTGAAGATGCCCTCCTCGCCATACTGGCCGGTCATAAGCGTGGAGGCGGAAAGCACGGCGTGCTCGTTGTGAAGCACGGCGGCGCAGACGCGCGCGGCGGAGTTGGCGACGGCGTACTCGGTGCACTGCTTGCCCTGGTAGGTCACATAGCCGCCTTTGCGTGCGAGTTCCTCGACTTCCATGTGGTCGAAGGCGTACTTGTCGGGGTTCTCGGCCTGAAGCTCGGTGAGGCTCTTGCCGGCGATGGTCGCGGCCTTAAAGGCGGCCAGCTGGCTAAAGCCGTGCTCGCCGATCATGTAGGCGTCGATGGACTTGGGGCTCACGCCGACCTTCTTGGAGATCTCGGTGCGCAGGCGGGCGGAGTCCAGACCGCAGCCCGAGCCGATGATCTTCTTGGGATCGTAGCCGGTCAGGTGCCACAGCTCGGTGCACACGACGTCGCAGGGGTTGGAGATGCTCACGAAGATGCCGTCAAAGCCGGCGTCGACGATGCGCTTGGCAAAGGTGCGGGCGGCGTCGGTGGTAAAGAACAACTCGCCGTCGCGGTTGCCAGCGGCCAGCGCGACCTTACCGGCAGCGTTGACAATGACGTCGCAGCAGGCCAGCTCCTCGTAGTGGTCGTAGCAGTTGACGATCTTGGTGTTGTACGGGACAAACGAAAGGGAGTCGCGCAAGTCCTGGACCTCGGACGTCACCTTGGCCTCGTTGATATCGCACAGGTACAGCTCATCGGCAATGCCCTGCATGAGCAGGCTGTTGGCGACATGTGCTCCTACGTGGCCCTGGCCGACCACACCGATCTTACGCGTCTGGTACATATATGTATCCTTTCGGCCGAGTTTTTCGCGTCGAACCATTGTAGCCTCCTGCTGTCACTTTGCTGGGCTAAAGCGCCGTAGATTTTTGGACATGCCTTAATCTCTACTTTTGGCTGTTTTGGACCACTGGCGGTGTCTCGGGGCGATACACTCGCGCGGATGGGGCCGGTCGTTGTACCATAGCTGCAACTGACTCGTAAGGAGCATCCATGCCCATTCGCATCCCCGACGCCCTCCCTGCCGCCGCGCAGCTCGAGAGCGAGAACATCTTTGTCATGACCGAGTACCGCGCGCTGCACCAGGACATCCGCCCGCTGCGCGTGCTCATCCTCAACCTCATGCCCACCAAGATTGCCACCGAGACGCAGATCATGCGCAAACTCTCCAACACGCCGCTGCAGGTGGAAGTGGACCTGCTGCGCACCAAGACGCACGAGGCCACGCACGTGAGCGCCGGCCACCTGGAGACGTTCTACCGCACGTTCGACGACATCCGCGACATCCACTACGACGGCCTGATCATCACGGGCGCGCCGGTGGAGCAGATGCCGTTCGAGGAGGTCGACTACTGGCCCGAGCTCTGCCAGATCATGGATTGGTCCACCACGCACGTGCACTCTACGCTGCACATTTGTTGGGGCGCGCAGGCCGGTCTGTACCATCATTACGGCATCCAGAAGTACGACCTGCCGGCAAAGGCGAGCGGCGTGTTCGAGCATTATCTGGTGAAGCCGCAAAGCCCGCTGGTCCGCGGCTTTGACGACCGCTTCTATGCCGTACATTCGCGCAACACCGACGTGCGCCGCGAGGACGTGGAGGCCGAGCCGCAGCTTGAGGTCGTGGCCGTGTCCGACGAGGTGGGCCTGTACATCGTCAAGTCGACCGACAGCCGTCGCTTCTTTGTCTTTGGCCATCCCGAGTACGACACCGACACGCTGCGTCTGGAGTACGAGCGCGACGTGAAGCGCGGGCTCAACCCCCAGGTGCCGGCGCATTACTTCCCAGGTGACGACCCCGCCGCCGAGCCGCGCAACGTCTGGCGCAGCCAGGCTCAGCTGTTTTACACCAACTGGCTCAACTACTACGTCTACCAGACCACGCCCTACGACCTGGCCCGCGCCGGCGAGGAGCACTAGGCCTGTCGGGAGGTGCGCCAGCCGCTAGGCGCTGATGATGTGGGACAGCGGCAGGTCGTGGGCGTCGGTGGGAACGCCGTCGACACGCTGCTCGTCAAAGGCGATGCCGATGATTTGACATGCGGGTGAGAGCATAGGCAGGTAGCGGTCATAGCAGCCGCCGCCGTAGCCCAGGCGCGCGCCGGCGCGGTCGAAGGCTACGAGCGGCACGATGATCATGTCGAGAGCTTCGGCAGGCACGATGGGGAAGCGGCTGCTGTCGACGTCCGTGGCTGCGAAGGCCCGCGTGGGGTGGGCGATAAACGGAGCCGCGGACGCATCGTCGGCAGCAACTGCACGCATGCACATGCGCTGGCCACATGCGGCGGCGTCGCTTGCCGAGAGCATGCACGGATAGGCCACGCGCCAGCCGCGTTTGGCGGCTGCAGCGGCAAACGCGGCAGGATCGACCTCGGAACCCATGGCGGCATAGACGGCAACGGTGTGTTGACCCGCAGTGCCGCTGGACTCCATCAGCTCAACAAGCCGCGCGCATACAACAGCAGACTTCGCCGCCCGCACATCCAAATCAATCGCATCGCGTCGGGCAATCACCGTCCGCCGCAACTCAGCCTTGTCCATTCCGGCCTCCTCTAGCAAACCTGCCAAATAGGGACAGGTTTATTTTGGCAGGTTTCATCCGGGCAAACGCGATATGGGCAGTAAAGTCACCGCAAATAAGCCTGCGAACTGCGCCCTTTGTGGTTGTTTGGGCCTATGCGTTAATGCTATAACGCCGCAGCGATTGCTTCAGTCACAAACTTATTGAGTGACTCACCCTTCTTTGCCGCTGCCAGCGCTGCTTGCTTGTGGAGTTCAGAGCCCGTCCTTACGTTGAACGAGCCTTTAAAAGCCCGCTCGGGTTCCTTGCCCTTCTCGGCGCAAAACTCAAGGTAATCGTCGATGGCGTCGTGGAAGCATTGCTCCACTTCTTCAGCTGTGGAGCCTTCAAATACGATTGCGTCCCTAATGCCGGCGACCATACCTGTTAGCACATGCTGTTCGGCATCGAACTCGACTGGGGCGAAATAACCCTTGTATGCCAAAACGTTACTCATGACTACCTCCGACATCTTGCAGAAATCGAACGATGTTTCGAATGGTCCCCGCTGTCAATTCGTCAGATGGATGTGGTGCGTGCATTACGAACATCCTGCCATCTGATGGCCTGTAGAGGCGAACGCGCGATCCGGATGTCTTGCCTTTGTTGTCCATTTCAAAGCCATATGAAGCCATGACTTTTAAAAAATCGGTATACCGATACGTCGAAGGGCAGCTAAGCAGTTGGGCGATGAGTTTATCGGTCCGAGTCATCCCGCCTCACATTCTGCAACTATATTCTAGTTGCAATTTAAGTCCGATGCAAGCATCCCTACTATAGAACATGTGTACGTATGGAACAAGTGTTCGAACCACCACGAAGGTGCCTGTCCCCTTTGCGGTGGTTTGGGCTGAATGTTGCGCAACAAGGGCTACGGCTTTGGGTTTACCTTCATGGTGGAAGGAATGAACCGAAAGGAGCCCGCCATGTTTTGTTGCTCGTGTGGTACGCCACTTGTCGACGAGGCCCTCTTCTGCCCCGTGTGCGGAGCACCCGTGGCGCCCGACCAGATTGCTGCCTCGCAACAGCCCGCTGCTCGCTATCAGCCTCGGCCTGCCGCGCCCGCTCCTCAGCAATACGTGCCCGTGCAACAGCCCACGCCGCGCAAGCGTTCCAAAAAGCCCCTCATCGCACTTGCTGCGGTACTCGTCGTGGCGGCGGGCATCGGTGGCGGTGCGCTGTTCTACTTTACGCAGATCGCGACCACGCCTATCGATGAGAAGACCTTCCCGGATAGCGGCATGCGCGCGCTTGTTTCGACCAAGTACGACACCAATGGTGACGGCCGTATCTCGCACGACGAGGCCAAAGCGGTTGCATCGGTCGAGCTAGAGGGTGTCGCCTCGACGCAGGGCCTGGGCAAGACATTTCCCAATATCGTTACAGTGGAGTCCAGCGACGACAAGCTCGTCAACCTGGACCTTTCGGGCTGCGGAGACCTTAAAACCGTCGAGCTTAACTCGGCGAGCAATGTCACCGTCGTTAACCTGGACGGTTGCGACAACATCGAGAAGCTCGACCTTTCAAATGCCGAAGGCCTTAAAAGCGTCGATCTTTCGGGCAAAAAGAAGCTCGCCACGTTGGCGCTGCCGCAGGATACGAAGATCATCGGCGTTAAGGATACGCAGCTCGAGGAGTTGTGGCTACCGGTGTACTACGAGGGTACCGACGAGGACGGTGTGCACGGCAGCACGTATGAGATTGAGCGCGACGAGGACGGCTACGTTACGGGATATACGAGCAGCCTCAAACAGGGTGGTGGCATGGGCTACGCCGTTGAGCACGACGAGTCGCATCGCATTTCGGAAATAGCGGAAGTTCGCTCGGGTGACTACGAAGATGAAAACATGTTCACGTACGACGCGGACGGAAACCTGACGCGCATCGATTGCGACGCCGCTATTGGTGATGCATCGACCTCCACGACGTTTACCTATGATGCCGACGGCAACCTGGTCAACAAGGCAACCAACGCGGGCTACGGCGAGAGTGCGAGCGCGTATGTCTACCGGGATGGCAACCTGGTGTCCGACACCGAGACTGGTCCGGGCAATCCTCGCACGGTCGTCTATTCGTACGGATACGACAGCGGCCGCGTGACGTCCTTTACGACGGACTGCCAGGGTGACACCGTGGGCACGAGGTGGACGCTCACGCTCAATTACGAGTACGACAAGGACGGCAATATTACGCGTATCTCGCCCGTGACCTATGACACGCACGGCAACGATTACGGTTCGCTGAGTTCGTTTTCCACGGTTAATTACTCGTACAGTGGCGGCAAGCTCGACCGGATCGATTCCACGCGCGACGGGCATGCGGAGTTCTATTACGACGAGCACGGCAACCTGACGGCGGTCGATGAGTATGCCGATGGCGATTTAGATGACGAGTTTGAGTTTGAGCACGAAGTAGAGTATCAGCGTTACTTCTGCAATAAGAGCGAGAAGAATAAGCCGGAGGAGTGGATCCGCCTGGATTCGAAATACGACGTCTGCAACGGCAGCTGGGTCAACACCTCATCGTCTCGCAAAGAGCGCTTTGTGAGTCTGTATCAGCTCAATCCGCTGAAGGCGCAACTCGATCCGTTCCACAAGTAACGACCAGACGCAAACCACCACGAAGGGGACAGTGAACTGCGCCCCGAAACTTGGACTGAATAAATAGCGACTACGCC